>NZ_JAWOVZ010000016.1:103608-112005 GCF_033340175.1 Vibrio sp. 1557
CTGTTTTAGCTTTTCTTCTACAACCGATAGGTTTTTCTTCGCGGCTTCAAAGTTAGGCTTTTCCTCTAGCAGTTTTTTATACAAATCAGCCGCATCTTCTAATTGACCATTTTGAGCGAGCGAGTTGGCGAGGTTATAGCGGCCGTTAAGGGAGGCATCATGAGAAAATGCTTCGATAGCGGCTTCGTAGTCACCTTTTTGATAACTGGCGGCTCCTTTCCAGCTTGGGTTTGTAAATAGGTTTTGCGCCTGTTCATACTCACCTTGCTTGTAGAGTTCCGCTCCTTGTTGGTCGGCATTTAAGAACGGATTAGCTTCTGCATGCGGTGTCCACGTTACTGGGACTACAGTCGCAACTAACACCCAAATCAGGCCGCGTCGAAACAGTAAAGCCGCAGGAATAAGTAACAACGGCAGTAACCAAAAGCCACTGTTGAGACGAGAATCAGTTTTAACTTCTTCGCTTTGGGTCGCAGAAAGCTGGCTACCAATGTTATTAGTAAAGGCCGCGATATTTTCAACATCACGGTTGGTGTGCTGAATAGGAACAAATAGACCGCCAGTTTTATTCGCTAGCGTCTGTAGATTTTTCAGGTTTGTTTTCGCTACGACGGTTGTGCCTTGTGCAGTTTTTAGCAGAGAGCCATCGGGCAGCGCGATAGGCGCACCGTTAGGAGTCCCGACGGCAAGAACAGAAATGCGAAACTTTGTACCTTGGACTAAATCTAACGCGCGAGACAGCTCTGACGTATCAAGATCATCCGCTAACACGATGATATCGCCTTGTTGCGTGCCAGCTTGAGAAAACTGGTTGATCGCAAGTTCAATCGCGGCAGGCAGGTTTGCTCCTTGAAAAGGCATCAGCTCTGGTGACAAATTTTCGATAATGCCCGCAAGCGTGCTGGAATCAGTTGTCAGTGGACTTAAGTTATAGGCATCGCCAGCGTAAGCAATAAGTCCAGTGGCTCCCTCTTTCCATTTAGGCAGCAAATCGAGCGCCTTATAACGTGTTTGTGCTAACCGATTGGGTTTGATGTCTGTAGCAAACATAGAGCGAGACATATCAAGCACCAAGATTCGGTTTTGGTTTAACTCAAAGCTTGGTCGAGCATTGGACTGCCAGCTTGGCCCCGCTAATGAAATGCAAGTTATTGCCCAAGCTAAACCCCATAGAGTGAAGTAATGCTTAGACTGCGTGTTTTGTCCGAGCATCCGCGATAGGTGAGGGGCAATCAGTGTGGACTTTTGGGCTCTAAATTTGTGATTAAGCAAGAGTGCTATAGGGATCACGATGAGCCCCAAAAGCCAATAAGGATTGAGGAAAATAAACTCAGCCATGTTTTCTCCTTAATAGGAATAACAATACCGATAATACAAATGCAGCGCTTAATGGATATGGAAACCATTCAGACTGTGGGCGCCAAGTTTGTGTGTCGCTAGATACGGGTTCTAGCTGGTTGATGGTGTCATAAATCTTTTCGAGCTCTTCCGTATCTCGCGCTCGAAAATATTGTCCACCTGTCACCTCTGCCACTTTAGTCAGTGTTTGTTCATCTAAGTCGGCTGCGGTGTTGACTTTGCGAGTCATGAAAAACTCTTTCACCATCATTTCACCAGCGCCCACGCCCACGGTGTAAATAGTGGCGTTGTATTTTTTCGCAATTTCCGCTGCTTCTAGCGGCTCGAGCACCCCTGCAGTATTGCTGCCGTCACTGAGCAAAATCATGACTCGTTGGGGAGCATCACTGTCTACAAAGGTTTTTGTGCCTAACCCAATACCATCACCAATGGCGGTTCGTTGACCAACCAAGCCGATGACGGTTTGATTAATCTGTTGCATGACGCTTTTGCGGTCTGCAGTGAGTGGTGTTTGCAAATAAGCATGGTCGCCAAACAAAACAACTCCGAGACGGTCACCTTTTCTCTTTGCTACGAAATCAGACAGAACTTTTTTGACTGCTGTGAGGCGATCGATATATTCGCCGTTGAGTTCCATGTCTTCCTGCTGCATCGAACCGGACAGATCGACGACTAACATCAAGTCCCGATACTTGGGTTGGAATTCAACGGGATCGCCAAACCAAACTGGACGCGCACAAGCGACGACAAGAAGGCCCCAGATCGCGATTGAAAGTGCTTTTTGCAGCGCTTGCTTAGGCTTGCTGCGATTCTCATTAGTTGGTAAGTACGCCAATTTGATCTCGGCTTGTTGAGATTCTTGTGGCAGAAACTTGTATACCAGCCAGGGGATGGGCAACAAAAACAGTGCCCACCACCAGACAAATTCAATGTTTAGCCATTGGGCAAGATCGGTTATGAGTGTTTGCTCAGTCACGGTTATTTGCCTTTTTCTTTGGTGGCAAAGCGTAGGTTATCCAAAAGACACAATCGTCTACCAAGCTTTGATGCTGCCCTTGGGAAGAATTCTGATACAACGCTTCTTGCCACTGATGTTGTTTGTCTACGAATCGACTTTCTTTGGTATGGCTATCGAGAAATTCATACCAAGCGATTCCAGTTAATGGTGCGATCTCTTCACGCGGAAAGTAACTCAATGCTGCCTGGCGCAATATTTCCAGAGCAGAGGAAGGGGTATGAGGCGCGGTAGGTTGAGTTAAAAGTGTTAATGCTGTCTTTTTTGCGCGTAAGTGTTTTTTACGCCATCTCACATAAAGACAAATGCCGAAAACGAACAGCAAGGTTGCTGCAAGCACCACCCACCATCCCCAAGCGAGCGGAAACCAATCCGGTGCGTTTGGCAAAATCAAAGGTTCAAGGTCTAGGCTTTGGTTGTTTGTTGTCATTATTATTACTGCTTAATAAATACTGCTTGTCAGTTTGTTAGCTTAATTGTGAAATTAAGGGCCGGCCACTTGATAGCGTGTTAAATGGAATTGCTATTGAATGGCATTGCTGCTTAATGGTTTCTTGATGTTGGGTAAAGTGGTTTTCGAGTTCTCTTCGTTGTCCTTTAGAGCCAAAGTTAAACCATTGACTATGCAGCCCATCCGAAGCTTTCACTTGACCTCTAAAGTCTGTTTCGCCTCTTTCTAACGGATCATAAAACTGAACAGCCCTTACGCTATTGTGTTGTTTGAGTCGACGTAGTTGTGCCAGTTCCGTTGGTGTTACGTGGGCAAAATCACTGAGCATAATCAATTCGCTGCCTTTTGGGGTGAGCGTATGAAGTGTCTCCAATACTTGTGCATACGGCAGTGTACGAGTGTCGTTGCTTGCAGTACGAGTTACTTGCGCATTATGTATGTCGACTATGGCGTTAAGAATCCGCAGCCCTTGTCTTTGTAAAGAAGAGGGGCGAAATTCAAGACATTGATGTCCGTCATCAATCACTGCGCCGATGCGATCTTTTTTAGCTAGAGTTAGCCAAATTAGAACACTGGCAAAGTGGGCCAATTGAACGGATTTGAGTACATACTTAGATCCAAAATGTAGACTAGAACTTAGATCAAGATAAAGAATGACCGCTTGCTCTTTATCTTCTGCAAACAACTTCGTATGTGCTTTACCGGTCCTAGCGGTGACTCGCCAATCAATGCTGCGAATATCATCGCCAGGTTGATATTGGCGCACCTCCATAAAATCCATACCTCGCCCTTTTTGGCGACTGGTATGGTTACCACTCATCTGCGACCAGAGACTCTGTGCTGGTGATAACCAACGTACAGATTGAGTGCGATATTGGAGCAGCTCTTCAAGGGTTAATGTCACCCCATTCGCATGAGGTGGTAATGAATGTGTAGCGGACATATCACTCACCTGTTTATGCACTGCCAACAAGGTTTAGCAGTTTATCGATGACCTGGTTTGCCGTAATGCCTTCCGCTTGAGCGTGGTAACTCAACAATAAACGGTGGCGCAGTACCGGATAAGCCATGGTTTGAACATCTTCCGGAGAGACAAAATCACGACCAGCAAGCCAAGCGTGCGCACGTGCACAGCGATCAAGAGCGATGGTGGCACGCGGACTCACACCCATTGACAACCACTTGTCCAACTCAGTGTCATATTCGTTGGCTTGACGTGTCGCCATAACTAAACGGACGATGTACTGCTCTATCGTTTCCGCCATATGAATATCCAACACTTCTTTACGTGCGGTGAATACATCTTGTTGGCTTAACATTGGGCGTTCAACCTTTGCTTCGCCTTTTGCTTCTCCGCGGTTAATACGCAAGATAGATAGCTCATGCTCCGCATCTGGGTATTCCACTTCTAAATGCAATAAAAAGCGGTCTAGCTGCGCTTCAGGAAGGGGGTAGGTCCCTTCTTGCTCTATCGGGTTTTGAGTTGCCATAACCAAAAACAACTCTGGCAGCGGGTAGGTATGACGACCTGCTGTGACTTGTTTCTCTGCCATTGCTTCAAGCATTGCCGCTTGTACTTTGGCTGGTGCACGGTTTATCTCATCCGCAAGAATAAGCGAGTTGAAGATAGGACCTGATTGGAAAGTGAATTCTCCGGTTTCGGGACGGAAGATATCGGTGCCGGTTAAATCGGCTGGCAGCAAATCAGGGGTGAACTGAATGCGGTGGAAGTCGCCTTCAACACAGTCTGAGAGTGATTTTACTGCACGGGTTTTTGCTAACCCAGGAGGGCCTTCAACTAAAATATGCCCATCCGCAAGAAGCGCAACAAGCAGTTGCTTTACCAGATCTTGCTGTCCGATGATCTGCGACTCTAAGTATTGCTGAAGAGTTTCGAAGTTAGATTTATGCATGCTTTGGACTCTCGGTATCCATGTGATTTTCGTGTTGAGTATTGGTCATTTTCCATGTGAAAAAAGTTCCAATGCTCTATTGCAATTTATCTTTTCAATATTGGGACGCTACAGAGAATTGCAAGTACGTGCTATCTCTGAAAGTGCTTATTTGACAGTGTGTTACATTTATTTTTCATAATATAATGAGAAATGCCTCTAGTTTTGTACATATGAGCCGATAAAGATTCCGTGGTGTGCGTGTCATGAGATATGCACCTGATTCCCCTTGTGGGGCCAATAACAAGTGATTCTTTTAAAAGGTCCGAATATGTTGAAACTTCATTCCTTGAGCATCAAACAGAAGGTTGTACTTGGCATTACGTTTGCTGTTCTAGCATCAACAATCATTGTTGGTGTTATGGCTCAGCGTCATGCGAGAGATGTATTGAGCCATCGTCTTATTGACATCGAGCTACCTGCGATGTTGCAGCAAATCAATACCGAAATTGACCGCGAAGTTGTCGAAATGCAACAAGCGGCAAAACAGCTGGCTACAAACGAATTTATTGTTGAAGCCCTATCTAATACAGACCGTGATCCGTCAGTAGAAGTTCAGTTGGTGCAGCAGCTCAATAATGTTAAATCACAGTATGGTCTTAATGATGCGTCGGTAGCGAATCGTCAAACGGCATATTACTGGAACCAAAACGGATTCTTACGTCAACTTAACCGAACGCAAGATGCTTGGTTCTTTGGATTTACGTCGTCTGGTCAAGAAACGTCCGTGAGTGTGTTCCAAGAGGCAAATGGCGAAGTGAAAATGTTTGCCAATTTCCAAGATCTTAATGGTACATCAATGTCAGGTCTCTCTAAATCTATGGGAGACATGGTTACTTTGCTCAACGGGTTTAAAATTGAAGATACGGGTTACGTGTTCCTCACTAATGAACAAGGCCAGATTCAAATACACCGTCAACAAGGTAAGAACCAAACTTCTATCACTAAACTATTTGGTAGTGACGCAAGTGCGCTGTTGAACAAAAATAGCTTCAACCTAATTAATGTGGAGTTTGAAGGGCAGGATACTTTTGTTTCTAGTTTGTATGTTCCTTCAATGAACTGGTTTGTTATTGGCGTGGTTCCCGTTGATGAAGTATTCGCAGACCTGAATGCGACAGCTAAAAAAATGCTGTTTACGACCATCATTGTTGCCGTTGTATTCATCCTCATGGGCGTATGGTTAGCAAACAGCATTACGAAACCAATCCGACTGATTGCCGATCGTTTTACCGACCTTGGGCAAGGTGAAGGCGATTTGGCGCAGCGTATTGAAATTAAGGGTAATGATGAAATTGCTCAGCTTTCAAAAGGCTTTAATGGATTTATTGAGAAGATTCATGCCACGATGAAAGAGGTTGCTTTAACCAGTGGCTCATTAAGTCAAGCGGCAGAAAGTGTGTCAACGAAAGCAACATCCACACACGACAACAGCCAAGAGCAGCGTGATCAAACCATTCAAGTAGTTGCAGCTATCAACCAAATGGGTGCGACCATCAGTGAAATTGCATCGAACGCTGCTACCGCTGCTGATACGGCAAATCAGGCTTCAGATAACACTCAAACTGGTCGAGAAGTTGTGATGAAAGCAAAAGAGGTGATCAGCCGCCTAGCCGATGATGTTGAAACAACCAATATTGTTGTGACGCAGTTGGCATCGACAACCAAAGATATTGGCTCGATTCTGGGTGTAATTCGTGACATCTCTGAGCAAACGAATTTACTTGCGCTAAACGCTGCAATTGAGGCTGCTCGTGCTGGTGAGCAGGGACGTGGTTTTGCGGTTGTTGCTGATGAGGTAAGAAACCTAGCTTCACGCACGGCCGATTCTACAGAAGAGATTCAGCGCATGATCAATCAGCTTCAAAGTGACGCACAAGACGCGGTAAGTGCTATGGAAGCGGGCAAAGCGGTCACCATAGAAGGGGTTACTTCTACCGATGAAGCAGTCGAGGTATTAATCAGTATTTCTGAACGAATCACCGACATCTCTGATCGTAATACACAGGTTGCAACGGCGACGGAAGAGCAATCCACGGTGGTGCATACCATTAATCAAAATATCGAAGAAATCAACGCGATAAATGAAATGACAACCGCGACAGCAGAAGAGTTGGCGGATGCAAGTCGCGATCTTCAAGCGCTCTCTTCTCGTTTGGACAAGATGGTTGGTAGCTTCAAGTTATAGAGTTGGATAGAATAGGCGAAGTTTAAAAGTTCAATCATTAATTTTAGGTAAGTACTATGAATGACTTCGAAAAAGAACTAGAGCAAATTTCTCAAGAAACCGCTCAGGAGCCAGAAGTAAAACTGCCGTCGCTAGAAGAGCAAAAAGCGATCGTCGCTGAGCTGAAAAAGCTGGAAGCGGAAGGTAAGCTGACGCCAGAAGTGTTAGAACAACACTTTGGTAAGTTTAACCAAAAAAACGCAGTTCCAATCCACTAAGTTAGGTGGTGTTTTGCCTCTAACGTGCGTGATTAAATCACCTGCTCAAACACAAAAAGGGAGTTTATACTCCCTTTTTTAATGTCTGAAAAATGCTAATACCTCTCACATACTTGCCACTTAAAAATTATTGACACTTCAATGAGTTATTAATTAGTACTAGTGATTTTCATACTTGACAATACTACCGCTCTATCTAAATCTATTGCGTATTTCAATAAAAACGACCAAGGGAATGCGATCAGGATGGAGCAGCAAAAAAAAAGAAACGTTATTTTAATCACGGAGGGAAGTCTACAGTCATCTCTGTTGAAAGATGTATTGGAGACCAAACTCGGTATTAGTGTTGCTCTAATCACGCCAGATAATCTGATTCACGGAGTGTTACATGAATCTCTTGCATCAGCCATTATTGTTGATTGCAGCGTGATCACGGATGAAATTTTTCGCCGTTATGCGGAGTTTAAAGCGGCCAAGCAGAAAAACACGCTTGAAATCTTAATTAATTGTGAGCAATCCATATCGACAGAAGACCTCTTTGCTTGGCGTACTTTGGCCGGTATTTTCTATACCTCTGATGATATAAAAACGTTGCAAGTTGGTATTGGTAAGGTGCTTCAAGGAGATATGTGGTTCAGCCGTAAGTTTTCTCAGCAGTACATTACTTACCTTCGTCGACATTGCAAACCTATAAATAAGAATGTTTCCGCTATTCTGACCAAACGAGAGCAACAAATAATTACCTTTCTTTCCATGGGGGCGTCCAATCAACAAATCGCCGAACAATTATTCGTCAGCGAGAATACGGTAAAAACGCATTTACATAATATTTTCAAGAAAATTGATGTGAAAAATAGAGTTCAAGCACTTATTTGGGCAAAGGAAAATATTTCAGACAACTCGTTAATGGTGTAATGCTATTGCAATATTAGGTTGCCTAATTTAGTAAACTCTTAATAATTTCTGTGACCTGAATGTGTTAAAAGTGTTTCTTTTATGAGAAACACTTTTTTTGGTTCTCTTTTTAATAACTTTAGAATTTAAAAAAGTAGCAAATAACTTTACTCTGTGAACTAGCACTTACATATCAAACTAAGTGGGCTTTGTTGCTTAATTCGATGAGAAGACATGGTAGCCCCATGTTGTTCAGTTCTTAAACAACATACTGAGTTTCA
>NZ_JAWOVZ010000017.1:0-97198 GCF_033340175.1 Vibrio sp. 1557
TTGGCGCTGGACTAAACAAAGGCCCCCTTTTAGGGGGCTCACACAAAGCCACCTTCTTTAGAAGGTGGTAATTTACTAATTTGAATAAGTCGGTTTGTGTGCGAGTCAGTTGGCATTTTTAGTTGATATTGAATGTGTTCCCAAGGTAATCCAATGAATTGAATCGCACATTTTTATTCGCTGGATTTTCCAAGATTCTTCTCTCGAAGAAGATACGTCCAGGCTTACCAAATTGAAGACAGCAACCTAGATGAAACGAACAACGTGTAACAAACTTATTGCGCTGGCAGTGGCGGCATTCAGTGTGCCATCAACACAGGCGATTGTGTTAGGAGATGAACAAACCGATCCTGTTGACCGCGTTACTTTGCGAGCAAGTAATATGGCAGAGTTTCCGCTGTGTGGTGGAACGATGCTGACAGAGCAATGGGTACTGACTGCGGCGCACTGTGTGGTGATGGGACAAGGAACCAATGAAGCAACCTACTATGTGACCCCGCCGGGTGAGCTGTCGGTGAATGCGAATGTGTATGAACTTAATTCTGCAGGGCTTGATAACTTCTATCCGGTGTCTCACGTTGTGGTTCATCCGGATTACACCCGGATTTCAAAAGCTGAGACCGACAGTAATGGCAACGTGAAACCTATCCAAACCGGTTTAGATTCAGACATCGCGTTGCTGTATCTCACGCGCCCAGTGGCAAACGCGAGCTTTGCTGACCTAGCGAGTAAAGTTGACATGGAGAGTATCGAAGCACGTTTGGCGGCGGACTGGAACGATAATTACCTGACCAATCAACGTGTCGAAAATGTGCAAGTGTTTGGATGGGGGGCTACTCAGCCGGATGCTTCTGAACCTTCTAATACGCTCAAAACCACCATTAGCACATTTTTGCCCATCGACAAATGTTATGAGCGTTTAGAAATTGGCAGCAGTTTTCCGAGGATCATTGATTCAAGAGACAACCAAACCAAAATTTGTACGCTACCAACACAAAACCATGTATTGGAGCCGGATAGCCATACCCAATATGGCAACTCTGCATGTAAAGGTGACAGTGGTGGCCCGTTGGTCGATGTGGCGACCGGCAAACAAATTGGTATTGTTAGTGGCGGCCCTCTTATTCTACCAACGTGTGGCTCTTTGACGATCCCAAGTTTCTATACCAAGGTGAGCCACTATTACGACTGGGTACAGTCTTACATCACTGCCGATGCGCCACCAAGTCGTTACATCATTGCGCCGAATTTTATCAAAAGTGCTAACAATGAAAGTGGTGACAATAAAGAGTGTCACGATGGCATTGCGACCAATAACTGTGATTTCAAAGGCTCAGATGATGAAGGTGGCAGTCTAGGGTTTTGGTTATTGGGTTTATTCGTGCCGTTATTCTTGTGGCGAAAGCGTGAGGTTTGATAGGGCGATTGGAATGCCAAACTAATAAGCAGCGGTATACGTTGCTTTGCTTTTTTCATGTTCTCTCTTTGGGGCTCAAATTAAAAATAGTGCCAAGTAATCGAGGCTTTTCACGTTTTATTACACTCTTCACCATGGCTTTTACTGCTATATTCTGGTGATTTGCTTGCTATTGCAGCATGTAAACATATACTAGTCTGCTGCGAAAAACTCGTCGCAATTTTATCGTCGCCTAGACGTGATTTGACCAATAGATAAGACAAGTAACATGCAAGTATCAGATTTCCATTTCGACCTTCCAGATGAACTCATCGCTCGCTACCCTCAACCAGAGCGTACCGCTAGCCGACTGCTGCAAATGGACGGCAATACCGGAGAGCTCATTGATGGCACATTTACTGATGTATTGGGCCAAGTTCAACCCGGTGACTTAGTGGTGTTTAATAATACTCGTGTTATTCCTGCTCGTCTTTTTGGCCGCAAGGAATCGGGCGGTAAATTAGAAGTGCTAGTGGAGCGCATGTTGGATGAGAAAAGCATCCTCGCGCACGTTCGTTGCTCTAAATCACCAAAACCAGGTACAACCATTATTGTTGGCGAGAATGATGAATATTCAGCAGAAATGGTTGCACGCCATGATGCTTTATTTGAACTGAAATTTAGTTCTGATAAGACGGTACTAGAAATTCTGGAAGAAATCGGCCATATGCCGCTTCCTCCTTACATCGACCGTCCAGACGAAGATGCAGATAAAGAGCGTTACCAAACGGTATATAATCAAAAGCCAGGTGCGGTTGCGGCACCAACAGCGGGCCTTCACTTTGATGATGTTCTCTTGGAGAAAATCAAAGCGAAAGGTGCAGAGTTTGCTTACGTTACTTTGCACGTTGGGGCGGGTACATTCCAGCCAGTAAAAGTGGAAAATATCAACGATCACCACATGCATGCCGAGTACGTAGAAGTACCGCAAGAAGTCGTCGAAGCAATTAAAGCGACGAAAGCGCGTGGCGGACGAATTATTGCTGTTGGTACCACATCTGTGCGTTCACTTGAAAGTGCAGCGCAAGATGCATTGCAAAAAGGGACTGAGCTGGCCCCATTCTTTGGCGATACAGAAATCTTTATTTTCCCTGGTTACGAATATCAGTTGGTGGATTGCTTGATCACAAACTTCCACTTGCCTGAATCAACACTGATCATGTTGGTGAGTGCATTTGCTGGATACGAGAACACCATGAATGCTTACAAACATGCGGTGGAAAACAAATACCGTTTCTTCTCGTATGGCGATTCAATGTTCATCAAGAAGAAAACGGCGTAGTTAAAAATAGATTTACGAGTGCTAGCAGTAAGCTAGGAAATAAAGCATCCATTGCTTTGTCTCTCGCAAGGAAAAGCGACCGCTCCTTAAAGTAGGGTAGAGCCCTAAACACTCAGTCAGACTGTTTCTCTGACACCCGGAGGCATCGTGAAATTAAAATTCGATCTTAAGAAGAAAAACGGCAATGCACGTCGTGGTCAACTGACTTTCGAACGCGGCACTGTTCAAACTCCTGCGTTCATGCCAGTAGGTACTTACGGTACCGTTAAAGGTATGACACCAGAAGAAGTAAAAGGTACTGGTGCAGAAATTCTGCTAGGTAATACGTTCCACCTGTGGCTACGTCCTGGTCAAGAAGTGATGAAAATGCACGGTGACCTGCACGATTTTATGAACTGGCACGGTCCTATTCTTACTGATTCAGGCGGCTTCCAAGTATTCAGCCTTGGTAAGATGCGTACGATCACTGAAGAAGGTGTCCATTTTCGTAACCCAGTAAACGGTGACAAGATTTTCATGGACGCAGAAAAGTCGATGGAAATTCAAAAAGACCTGGGCTCTGACATCGTTATGATTTTTGACGAGTGTACGCCTTACCCAGCGACACACGATGAAGCGAAGAAATCGATGGAAATGTCATTACGCTGGGCACAGCGTTCACGTGACCACTTCGAGAAGCTAGAAAACCCGAACAACCTATTTGGTATTGTTCAAGGTGGTGTTTACGAAGATTTACGTGATGTGTCGGTAAAAGGTCTAACGGAAATCGGTTTTGACGGTTACGCGGTTGGTGGTTTGGCAGTAGGTGAGCCTAAAGAAGACATGCACCGTATTCTTGAGCATACTTGTCCTCAACTTCCTGAAGACAAACCTCGCTACTTGATGGGCGTAGGTAAGCCAGAAGACTTGGTTGAAGGTGTTCGTCGTGGTATCGACATGTTTGACTGTGTAATGCCAACGCGTAACGCACGTAATGGTCACTTATTTGTGACTGGTGGTGTGATCAAGATCCGTAATGCGAAACATAAAACGGATACAACACCATTGGATCCGCATTGTGACTGTTACACTTGTCAAAACTACAGCAAGTCGTACCTTCACCATTTAGAGCGTTGTAATGAAATCTTAGGCGCTCGCTTGAATACAATCCATAACCTGCGTTACTACCAGCGTCTGATGGAAAGCATTCGTAAAGCAATTGATGAAGATCGCTTCGATGAATTTGTTACTGAGTTCTATGATCGTCGTGGCCGTGAAGTGCCACCACTAGCAAAAGAGCAGTAATTGAAAAACTAAAAGAATTAAAGCCTTTGGCATGTCGCCAGAGGCTTTTGCTAATAAAGTAGGCTAACGCACGTTATTTTTGAGAGAGCGATCTCTATTAGTTACTCTCAGACTTGAATCTAAAATGCGAAAGCCCAATTTGTTTGATTATCAATAAAATATAATGAGGATGTTTTAATGTTTATTTCTCAGGCTCACGCAGCAGCAGAAGGCGCGCCAGCAGGCGGTGGTTTTGAAATGCTAATCATGCTTGGCATGTTCGCAGTGATCTTTTACTTCATGATTTACCGCCCACAAGCGAAACGCGTAAAAGAACACAAAAACCTAATGGCTTCTATGGGCAAAGGCGACGAAGTTTTAACTAGCGGTGGCCTAGTGGGTAAAATCACTAAGATTGCTGAAGACAATGACTACATTTCAATTGAGCTTAACGCGAACAATGAAGTAGTAATCAAGAAAGACTTCATCACTGCAGTGCTACCAAAAGGTACGCTTAAGTCTCTATAAAACAGCTAAAGGATCCTCGCTGTGCTAAACCGTTATCCATTATGGAAGTACTTGATGGTGCTTTTTGCCATCATCACCGCTGCGTTATACGCACTTCCAAATATCTACGGTGAAGATCCGGCTATTCAAGTTACAGGGGCGCGCGGCGCCTCTGTAGATATGTCAACGCTGGATGCTGTCACTACTGCTCTTAACAAAGAGCAACTTTCTCATAAATCCATTGCTCTCGAAGATGGATCAATTCTTGTTCGTTTTAACGACACTGACACACAAATCAGTGCTCGTGATGTCATCAGCGAAGCGCTAGGCAAAGACACAATTGTTGCACTTAACCTTGCACCTTCTACACCCGATTGGCTAGAAGCGATTGGCGCGTCACCATTGAAGCTAGGTCTTGACCTTCGCGGTGGTGTTCACTTCTTAATGGAAGTGGATATGGATGCAGCGATGGAAAAGCTTGTTGGTCAACAAGAAGAAGCTTTCCGTAGCGAACTTCGTGACGCCAAGATTCGTTACCGTGCAATCCGCCCTTCTGGAAAAGAAGCGGTAGAAGTGTTGTTGCGTAACGAAGAGCAATTAGCAGAAGCGAAAGCAACGCTAGAAAAGAATCACCCGGACATGATTTTTGTCGATTCTGATTCAAATGGCCGTTACGCTCTTACTGCCACCTTTACTGAGCAACGTTTACAAGAGATCCGTAACTATGCTGTTGAGCAAAACATTACGATTTTACGTAATCGTGTCAACGAACTAGGTGTTGCGGAACCATTGGTTCAACGTCAAGGTGCTAGTCGCATTGTGGTTGAACTGCCTGGTGTTCAAGACACTGCTCGTGCAAAAGAAATTCTCGGAGCTACGGCAACGCTTGAATTCCGTGAAGTTGATGATAAAGCTGACCTATCGGCAGCGGCAAATGGTCGTGCGCCAGCAGGTAGTGAAATCAAGATGGACCGTGATGGTCGCCCAGTTGTGCTTAAGAAGCGCGTTATTCTTGGCGGTCAAAGCATCACAGATGCAAGCTCAAGTGTTGATGAATATGGTCGTCCACAAGTTAACATCTCGCTAGACAGCGAAGGTGGTAATAAGATGTCTGCGTTCTCTAAGAAGAACATTGGTAAGCTAATGGCTACCGTGTTTGCAGAATACAAAGACAGTGGCCGTCGTACGCCTGAAGGCAAAGTTATTCTGGATAAGCATGAAGAAGTCATCAACCAAGCAACGATTCAATCGGCTCTTGGTCGTAACTTCCGTATTACAGGTATCGACTCTGCTGCAGAAGCACACAACCTAGCACTTCTACTACGTGCTGGTGCACTGATTGCACCTATCTCTATCGTTGAAGAACGTACCATTGGTCCATCAATGGGCCAGCAAAACATCGATATGGGTATCCAAGCATGTATCTGGGGTATGGTTGCCGTAATGCTATTTACGCTGCTTTACTACCGCGGCTTTGGTTTGATTGCAAACATCGCTCTAATGGCAAACTTGGTGCTTATCATTGGTGTTATGTCGATGATTCCAGGCGCTACCATGACGCTTCCGGGGATAGCCGGTATCGTGTTAACAGTCGGTATGGCGGTTGATGCGAACGTACTGATCTTCGAGCGTATCCGTGAAGAAATTCGTGATGGACGCAGTCCACAACAAGCGATTCACCAAGGTTACGCGAATGCATTCAGCACGATTGCTGATGCGAACATCACAACACTAATTACTGCAATCATTCTATTTGCGGTCGGTACAGGTGCGGTGAAAGGTTTCGCAGTTACTCTATCTATCGGTATCTTAACTTCAATGTTCACCGCCATTATTGGTACACGTTGTATCGTGAACCTGATCTACGGTGGCAAACGCGTTGATAAATTGTCGATCTAAGGCTGGGAATTAATATGTTTCAAATTCTAAAAGCAGAGAAGACGATCGGCTTTATGCGTTGGTCGAAAGTAGCATTCGTTTTTTCAATTATAATGATTGCTGCTTCTATCTTCACTTTGTCAACCAAGTGGCTTAATTGGGGTCTAGATTTCACTGGCGGTACGCTTATCGAGGTCGGTTTTGAACAGCCAGCAAACCTTGAAGAGATTCGTGCAGCACTAGATTCAAAAGGCTTTGGCGATGCGACAGTGCAAAACTTCGGTAGTGCTCGTGAAGTCATGGTCCGTCTTCGTCCACGTGATGACGTTTCTGGTGAAACGCTAGGTAACCAAATCATTGGTGCTATCAAAGATGGTACTGGCGAAAGCGTAGAAATGCGTCGTATTGAGTTCGTAGGTCCCAACGTTGGTGATGAGCTAACAGAAGCTGGTGGTCTAGCGATCTTGGTATCGCTGATCTGTATCCTGCTTTATGTATCGATGCGATTTGAATGGCGTCTAGCGGCTGGTGCGGTAATGGCATTGGCTCACGATATTATTATCACGCTAGGTGTCTTCTCGTTTCTACAAATTGAAGTTGACCTGACTATCGTAGCTGCGCTACTGACGGTTGTGGGCTACTCACTCAACGATACCATCGTTGTATTTGACCGGATTCGTGAAAACTTCCGTAAGATGCGTAAGGGTGAACCTTCAGACATTATGGACGCCTCAATCACTCAAACGTTGAGCCGTACATTGATTACATCTGGTACGACGTTGTTCGTGGTAATTGCACTGTTCATGCAGGGTGGTGCTATGATTCACGGCTTTGCAACCGCACTTTTACTCGGTATCACTGTAGGTACTTACTCTTCTATCTACGTAGCATCAGCACTGGCTCTAAAACTGGGTATCCAGAAAGAGCACTTGATGCCACCTCAAGTAGAAAAAGAGGGTGCAGAGTTCGACGAAATGCCATAAGGCAGATTGAGAACCGAAAACAAAAACCGCTGAACAATCAGCGGTTTTTTTATGCCTGATAGATTTGAAAGTTTCATTTTTTTTTTGAGGTACTTCCAGCTTGAATTGTAGTTTTTTGATTGAGTTGAATATCGGAAGTATGTTCAACAATTTCGGGAGGAAATAATGTCAAGGCAAGCTGAAATAAAAGTACAGTTACTGAAGTTTGTAGAGATTTCTTACAAGCACAATAAAGGTGTTACCACCAAGCTAGTTACTGGAGGGAAAAGGTTCAAGTTAGCAGTTGATGAGTCAGGTAAAGTAACTTTATCTGGTGAGCTTGGATTTACTAAGTTTGAAGTTTCAAAAGAAATGGTTGAAGAGCTGGGCATAAAATTAAAAGCCGTTTCTGTTACTTTTAAAACTACTCGTGATGGTGTTTTGACATACAGTGGGAGTGTTTCTCTTTTTGGTGTTGTTTCCTTTGGAGTTACTGGGCAGGTAAATGTCCGTGAGCTTTTAGAGCAGTGCGAGTGGGGGCTTTGTAAGTACAGATTTAAGCCGAGTAAAATTGATCAAGCGCTCCGTGAAGCTGGGGTTTAGTTGGTTATGCTAAATAGAATTCTACCTATTCCGGTTTTACTAAGTGTTTCAACGCCCTGCATCGCAAGTCCACTCCACGATACTTACCTTGATATACGTAATAATTTATACAAGATGCAGTATATAGAGGTGGTAGAAGCTATGGCAGGACCAAATCTATCGATTGAAGAGCTGAACAGTATTAAGTCTCACCCAATAAAATTTGGTCATCAATTTCCATTTTTATCATCTATCCCATCAAGTTTGGTTACAGAGCTGTCTTACTTTGAAGAGTACAGTGAGGATGGAGGAGTTGGATGTCTTTCTGTAAACGGCTTTGGTGATGTATACCAGCCAGTCACGGTTTCGCTGCAGTTTTTAATGAAGGAACAAATATGGAAGGTTAAGCACGTAAAAATAGACCACTTATCTGACTACGACCGTTTCTACAAACAGGCTGATTGTTCGAAATAAAAAAGCCCCGCTCAATGAGCGGGGCTTTCTAAAGTCATCAGCGTGACGGGCTATATATGACTTTCAAATCTTACTTAAGGATCGCGCTGTTACCGTTTTCGCGGATGTGCTTAAGGATAGATTTTACGCCACGAGCGCTTGAAGCAACGATGTTACCAGACTTCATGTAGTCAGTGCCGCCAGCAAAGTCTGTTAGGATTGCGCCAGCTTCACGAGCAATAAGCTCACCTGCTGCCATATCCCAAGGTTTTAGGCCTAGCTCGAAGTAACCATCAACACGGCCAGCAGCCACGTAACAAAGGTCAAGAGCAGCAGAGCCGCTACGACGGAAATCAGCACATTCAGTGAATAGCGCACCAACGATCTTGATGTAAGACTCAGCGTGTTGTTTCTGCTTGAATGGGAAGCCTGTTGCTAGAACAGTACCTTGAAGGTCTTTTAGTTGAGCAACACGAATACGTGCACTGTTTAGTTGAGCGCCGGCACCGCGTTGTGCAGTGAATAGCTCGTTTTGCATTGGATCGTAAACACAAGCAACTTCAGTTTTGCCCTTAATACGAACAGCGATAGAAACCGCGAAAGTTGGGTAACCTTTTACAAAGTTAGTGGTGCCATCCAGAGGGTCGATGATCCATTGTACGTCTTTATCTTTACCTTCGATAAGACCTTGTTCTTCAGCAACGATACAGTGCTCAGGGTAAGACTGCTTGATAGTATCGATGATGATGTATTCTGCTTCTTTGTCTACGTTAGTGACAAAGTCATTAGTGCCTTTAAGAGTAGATTCTACTTTATCAGTGTTTTCTAATGATTTAGCAATATGATTGCCTGCCTTTCGCGCAGCGCGAATAGCAATGTTTAGCATTGGATGCATACGAATTTCCCAACGGATGTTAAAGAACAAATGAAAGCGGCGGCGAGTATACCAGAGATAATCAAAAAGGGAAGTGGTTATTTTTTACTCTAATTGCGGCCGACTGAGTGTACAGATCATACTGCGGACGAGAACAATAACCAAGAATGAGAAGAGAGGTCTGCTTGCCTCTAGGGTGTCTTAAAAAACTATGATAACATTCTGCGGTTTTAATTTAGGTAGCAAACACAGATGTTGGATCAAGTAAAAATTGTACTCGTAGGTACCTCTCATTCAGGCAATATTGGCTCAGCAGCTCGAGCAATGAAAGTGATGGGTTTAAACCAACTAGTATTAGTCGATCCACAATGTGAAGTGGATGAACAAACTCTTGCTTTAGCTGCGGGTGCTGGTGATATTGCTCAAAATGCAAAGATTGTCGGCACATTAGAAGAAGCGGTTGAAGATTGTGGCCTTGTTGTGGGTTCTAGCGCCCGCTCTCGTACATTAGAATGGCCAATGCTCGAGCCACGTGAATGCGGTGAGAAATTTGCAGTTGAAGGCCGAAAGCATCCGGTTGCGCTCGTGTTTGGCCGAGAAAGAACTGGTTTGACAAACGAAGAGCTACAAAAGTGCCACTACCATGTTTGTATTCCCGCTAATCCTGAGTACAGCTCGCTTAACCTAGCGATGGCTGTACAAACTCTCAGTTACGAAGTGCGAGTTGCACACTTGAACTTAGAGCAAAGCCAGTTTTCCCCAAATGAATCGGAAGAATACCCGCGTCATCGAGAACTCGAATTGTTCTTCGAGCATCTTGAAAAGGTGATGGTTGAGACCCAGTTTATTAACAAAGAGCAACCTGGACAGGTGATGAATAAGTTGCGCCGTTTGTTCTCTCGTGCTCGACCAGAAACCCAAGAACTTAATATTCTACGAGGCGTTTTGACTTCGATAGAAAAGAAGTTCTGAGTGAATAATAACCACTTTAGATGTGAGGATGAATACCTGAGTAAAATGGTCAAATAAATACTTGACCAAATTACTCAGGTATGGAAAAATCTTAACCATTACAAACCATGTGGATACGGTGTGGTATGAAACTTACATCTAAAGGAAGATATGCGGTGACAGCCATGCTGGATGTGGCACTGCATTCGCAACAAAACCCTGTACCTCTGGCTGATATTTCAGAGCGTCAAGGGATCTCGCTCTCTTACTTAGAGCAGCTATTTTCAAAATTGCGTAAAGCAGGTCTCGTTGCCAGCGTTCGTGGTCCTGGTGGTGGTTACCGACTTGGTGCCGACGCTCACAGTATCGCTATTGGTACCGTGATTGCTGCCGTTGATGAGTCAGTAGATGCAACCAAATGCCAAGGTAAAGGAGATTGCCAAGGTGGAACACGTTGCCTTACTCACACGCTGTGGCGTGACCTAAGCTCTCGCATTAGTGACTTTTTGAATAACATCACTCTTGGTGAGTTGATGACAGACAATGAAGTACTCGAAATTTCTGATCGTCAGGACATTGATCTGGCGGTAACCCATGGGCTATCAAACAAAAATACAACCGCCGCGCCCATCGGTGTAAACGTCCGCTCTTAGCGGTCAGCTTTTTACATTGGAGTAGAGAATGAAACTGCCGATTTATCTTGATTATTCCGCTACATGTCCAGTTGATCCACGTGTTGCTGAAAAAATGGTTCAGTACATGACAATGGATGGCACATTTGGCAACCCAGCGTCACGTTCGCACCGTTACGGCTGGCAGGCAGAAGAAGCGGTCGATACTGCTCGTGAGCAAATTGCTGACCTTCTAAATGCAGATCCTCGCGAAATCGTATTTACATCTGGTGCGACAGAATCAGACAACCTTGCGATTAAAGGTGCAGCGCACTTTTACTCGAAGAAAGGCAAGCACGTAATCACTTGTAAAACAGAGCACAAAGCCGTTCTTGACCCATGTCGTCAACTTGAGCGTGAAGGCTTTGAAGTGACTTACCTTGAGCCAGAATCAAATGGCTTGATCGATCTAGAGAAGCTTAGAGCAGCCATGCGTGATGACACCGTGCTTGTGTCTATTATGCATGTAAACAACGAGATTGGTGTGGTTCAAGACATTACAGCGATCGGCGAACTGTGCCGTGAGCGTAAAATTGTTTTCCACGTGGATGCTGCGCAATCTGCTGGTAAATTACCAATCGACGTTCAAGAGATGAAAGTTGATCTAATTTCACTTTCTGCTCACAAAGTTTACGGTCCTAAAGGTATCGGTGCACTTTACGTACGTCGTAAGCCTCGTATTCGTCTTGAAGCGCAAATGCACGGTGGCGGTCATGAGCGTGGTTTCCGCTCTGGTACACTTCCTACTCACCAAATCGTAGGTATGGGTGAAGCATTCCGCATTGCAAAAGAAGACATGCAAAAAGATTACGATCATGCTTTAGCGCTTCGTAACCGTCTTTTTGATGGCGTGAAAGACTTAGAAGCAGTGACGGTAAACGGTGACTTTGAGCAGCGTGTACCACACAACCTAAACATCAGCTTCGCATTCGTAGAAGGTGAATCACTACTAATGTCGCTTAAAGATCTAGCGGTATCTTCTGGTAGTGCTTGTACGTCTGCAAGCCTTGAGCCTTCTTACGTTCTTCGTGCCCTAGGCATGGATGACGAATTGGCTCACAGCTCGGTTCGTTTCTCGTTTGGTCGTTTCACGACTGAAGAAGAAATTGATTACGCAATTGAACAAATCCGCGTTGCAGTGACTAAGCTACGCGACATGTCTCCTCTATGGGATATGTACAAAGAAGGGATTGATTTGAGCACTGTTGAATGGGCTCACCATTAATCTCAGGGATTGAAATAGAGGATTCGAGGTAATTTATCATGGCATACAGCGAAAAAGTAATTGATCACTACGAGAACCCACGTAACGTTGGTTCATTCGATAAAGAAGATCCATCAGTAGGTAGCGGCATGGTTGGCGCTCCTGCGTGTGGTGACGTAATGAAGCTTCAAATCAAAGTGACACCTGAAGGTATCATCGAAGATGCGAAGTTCAAAACATACGGTTGTGGTAGTGCAATCGCATCAAGCTCACTAGTAACTGAGTGGGTAAAAGGTAAGTCAGTTGATGAAGCGGCAGCAATTAAAAACTCTGAGATTGCTGAAGAGCTAGAGCTTCCACCAGTGAAAGTTCACTGTTCTATTCTTGCTGAAGATGCAATCAAAGCAGCGGTTGCTGACTACAAGAAAAAACACCAAGAATAATTATTCCGTAATATAATGGGAGCTTTGACGCTCCCATTCCAATCGAAATTTAGACAGACTAAGGTGCAGTATGGCCATCACAATGACAGAATCAGCGGCAAGTCGCGTAAGAGCATTCCTAGATAACCGAGGCAAGGGTATCGGTTTACGTCTTGGAGTGAAGACGACTGGTTGTTCCGGCATGGCATACGTACTTGAGTTTGTTGATGAGCTCAATGAAGAAGACGAAGTATTTGAACTCTCTGGAGTGAAAATTATCATCGATCAAAAGAGCTTAGTGTACCTAGATGGTACTGAATTGGATTACGTGAAAGAAGGGTTGAATGAAGGTTTTGAATTCAACAACCCTAACGCGAAAAGTGAATGTGGTTGTGGTGAAAGCTTCAACGTCTAATTGATTGTCCTTCTGGGCAAACGAGTCCGGAAGGCTTTACTAGGACCCGAACTTAATGAATCACTTTGAATTATTTGGGCTACCAAGTCAGTTTAAGCTGGATGGTAGCCTTCTTTCTTCTCAGTTCCGAGAACTACAAAAACGCTTCCACCCGGATAACTTTGCAACGGGCTCAGAACGTGACCGTTTGATGGCGGTGCAAAAGGCGGCGCAAATCAACGATGCCTATCAAGTTCTGAAAAATCCTATTTCTCGCGCCGAGTATATCCTCGCAGAGCAAGGTGTTGAGATCCGAGGTGAACAGCAAACAATGCAAGATCCGATGTTCTTAATGGAGCAAATGGAACTGCGCGAAGAACTGGAAGAGATTGCTGACAGCTCCGATCCCGAATCGGCGCTTTTTGACTTCGATTCTAAGGTCAGCAAAATGTACAAACAGCATCTGGCAAGCGTCGAGCAAGAGCTTGATGATGGTCTATGGGCTGAAGCCGCAGACCGAGTTCGTAAGCTAAAATTCATTGCCAAACTAAAGAACGAAATTGAGCTAGTCGAAGACAAACTCCTCGGCTAGTAAGCGTGACAAGGACCTATCATGGCACTACTTCAAATCGCAGAACCGGGCCAAAGCTCGGCACCTCATGAGCATAAGTTAGCAGCGGGTATCGACTTAGGTACTACCAACTCTTTGGTTGCTTCTGTACGTAGCGGCGATGCAACTCCACTTGCGGACGAGCAGGGCCGTACTATTTTACCTTCAGTCGTTAATTACGCTGAGGAAACGTTAACGGTCGGCCACGAAGCCAAAGCCAAAGCAGAGTTTGAACCAGAGAACACGATTATCTCTGTAAAACGTTTGATCGGTCGTTCATTAAAGGACATTCAGTCCCGTTACTCTTCACTTCCTTATCGTTTTAAAGAGAGTGAAAACGGCCTGCCAATTCTGCAAACACCTCAAGGTGACAAAAACCCGATTGAAGTATCTGCGGACATCCTAAAAGTATTGGGTAAGCGAGCTGAAGATACGTTAGGTGGTGAGTTAGCAGGTGTCGTTATTACCGTTCCTGCTTACTTTGATGACGCGCAACGTGCAGGTACAAAAGATGCGGCGAAATTAGCTGGTCTTCATGTTCTCCGTCTACTTAATGAACCAACCGCTGCGGCAATTGCTTATGGCCTAGACTCTGGTCAAGAAGGTGTGATTGCGGTTTACGATCTAGGTGGCGGTACTTTTGATATCTCTATCCTACGTTTATCGAAAGGCGTATTTGAAGTATTAGCAACAGGTGGCGATTCTGCATTAGGCGGTGACGACTTCGACCATCTATTTGCCGATTATTTAATGGAGCAAGCGGGTCTAGAAGCTCCGCTTTCTGCAGAAAAGAACCGTACACTGTTGAACATTGCTACTGAAGCTAAGATTGCTTTCTCTGAGCAAGACAGTGTTGACGTTGACGTTTTTGGTTGGAAAGGCACCGTGACTCGCGAGCAGTTCGAAGATCTGATTCGTCCGCTAGTGAAGAAAACCCTGATGTCTTGCCGCCGTGCGCTGAAAGATGCGGATGTAGATGCGGAAGATGTACTTGAAGTAGTCATGGTCGGTGGCTCAACACGCACATTGCTTGTACGAGAAATGGTTGGCGAATTCTTTGGCCGTACACCACTGACAAGCATTAACCCAGATGAAGTCGTCGCAATCGGTGCGGGTATTCAAGCTGATATCCTAGCGGGTAACAAACCTGACTCTGAAATGTTGCTTCTTGATGTGATTCCACTGTCGCTCGGTATTGAAACCATGGGTGGTTTGGTCGAGAAGATCATCCCCCGCAACACTACGATTCCCGTTGCGCGTGCGCAAGAATTTACCACATTCAAAGATGGCCAAACGGCGATGAGTGTTCATGTGGTACAAGGTGAACGTGAAATGGTTGATGACTGTCGTTCACTTGCTCGCTTCTCGTTAAAAGGTATTCCTCCGATGGCAGCGGGTGCGGCACATATTCGCGTGACTTACCAAGTTGACGCAGATGGTCTTCTTTCTGTTACGGCAATGGAGAAGAGCACTGGTGTTCAATCAGAGATTCAAGTAAAACCTTCTTACGGCTTAAGTGACAATGAAGTGGCGGATATGTTGCGTGATTCAATGACGCACGCAAAAGAAGACATGCAAGCTCGTGCCTTAGCTGAGCAGCGTGTTGAAGCCGACCGAGTGATAGAAGGTTTGATTGCAGCGATGCAAGCTGATGGTGATGACTTACTATCAGAACAAGAGAAACAAAACTTGATTAAAGCCATCGAAGCCTTGATTGAGCTGCGTAATGGTGATGATGCAGATGCGATAGAGCAGGGCATTAAAGATACCGATAAAGCGAGCCAAGATTTCGCATCACGCCGTATGGATAAATCGATTCGAGCTGCGTTGTCAGGTCAATCAGTAGACGATATATAAGAGATAAGTAGTTATGCCTAAGATTATTGTATTACCACACGACGATTTGTGCCCAGAAGGTGCAGTGTTGGAAGCAAACTCTGGTGACACCGTTCTAGACGTAGCGCTAAAAAACGGTATCGGTATTGAACATGCGTGTGAGAAGTCATGTGCGTGTACTACCTGCCACGTAATCATCCGTGAAGGTTTTGATTCACTTGAAGAAAGTGAAGAACTAGAAGACGACATGCTAGATAAAGCGTGGGGTCTAGAGCCTGAGTCACGCCTAGGGTGTCAGGCGAGAATTGCTGATGAAGACTTGGTGGTAGAAATTCCTAAATACACACTAAACCACGCTTCAGAAGATCACTAAAACTATCTTCCCAATATAGGGAAGAAGCAAAAGGAAGATGAGCAATGAAATGGACAGATTCTCGCGATATCGCGATTGAACTTTGTGACAAGTTTCCAGATGTCGATCCAAAAACAGTGCGTTTTACCGATCTTCATCAATGGATCATGGAGTTAGATGAGTTTGACGATGAGCCAAACCGTTCTAATGAAAAGATTCTAGAAGCCGTTATCATGTGCTGGATGGACGAAGCGGACTAAGTCTGTAAAACACAGCCTAGTTAACAATTCTTACTAAAAAAAGCGGACCTTTAGGTCCGTTTTTTTATCCAATTGACATTTTTGCCCTACATAATGCTAACATCCGTGAGTTATTAAAAAGAAGCAGCGTAGGCAACGCTGCTATAAGACAAGGAGAAACCATGTCTACACAGATGTCTGTATTTTTAAGTCAAGAGTCGGCAGCACCACATTGGGGTGAAAAAGCACTGCTTTCATTCGCTGAAAACGGCGCAACTATTCACTTAGGTGAAGGTCATGATCTCGGCGCAATTCAACGTGCAGCTCGTCAGCTAGATGGCCAAGGAATTCGTTCTATTTTTCTTTCTGGTGATAACTGGGATCTAGAGAGCGTATGGGCTTTCCACCAAGGGTTCCGTAACCCTAAAAAACATGGCTCAGTTGAGTGGGCAGCATTGTCTGATGAAGATCAAGCAGAGCTTCAAGCTCGTATTACTTCGACTGATTTTACCCGCGATATTATCAACAAAACGGCAGAAGAAGTTGCTCCTCGTCAGCTAGCGACAATGGCTGCTGAATTCATCAAATCTGTTGCGCCGAAAGGCACTGTGACAGCACGTATCGTCAAAGACAAAGACTTGTTGGCAGAAGGTTGGGAAGGTATTTACGCAGTAGGCCGTGGTTCTGAGCGTACTTCTGCGATGCTTCAGTTAGACTACAACCCAACTGGTGACGAAAACGCACCTGTATTCGCATGTCTTGTGGGTAAAGGCATCACCTTTGATTCCGGTGGTTACAGCTTGAAGCCTTCTAACTTCATGAGTGCAATGAAAGCAGATATGGGTGGCTCGGGTACTATCACTGGTGGCCTAGGGTTAGCTATCTTACGCGGTTTGAACAAGCGCGTAAAACTGATCTTGTGTTGTGCTGAGAACATGGTTTCTGGCCGTGCCCTTAAGCTTGGCGACATCATCACTTACAAAAACGGCAAAACCGTTGAGATTATGAATACCGACGCGGAAGGTCGCTTGGTGCTTGCAGACGGTCTTATCTACGCTAGTGAGCAAAAGCCTGAGTTAATTATTGACTGCGCGACGCTAACAGGCGCAGCGAAGAATGCGTTAGGTAACGATTACCATGCGCTAATGAGCTTTGATGATGAGCTATCGCATCAAGCGCTTACGGCGGCAAACCAGGAAAAAGAAGGCTTGTGGCCGCTACCACTTGCTGATTTCCATCGAGAAATGCTGCCATCTAATTTTGCCGATTTATCGAATATCAGCTCTGGTGATTATTCTCCGGGTGCAAGTACTGCAGCTGCATTCTTGTCTTACTTCGTTGAGGACTACAAAAAAGGCTGGTTACATTTCGACTGTGCGGGTACGTATCGTAAAGCCGCTTCTGATAAATGGGCTGCGGGAGCAACGGGTATGGGTGTTCGTACACTTGCTCGTTTCCTCAATGAGCAAGCTGGAAAATAAGATTGATTGCAGCACTCTCTTGTTTGAGTGCTGCTCTTACCCAGTAAGTCACTTTAAAAGCACAACTATTATTACAAGTACAGAAAGGAAATTTTATGGCTCTAGAAAGAACATTTTCAATCATTAAGCCTGATGCTGTAGAGCGAAACCTAATTGGTGAAATCTACAATCGTATTGAAAAGGCTGGCCTCCGTATCATCGCTGCCAAAATGGTTCACCTGACAGAAGATCAGGCAAGCGGCTTTTATGCAGAGCATGAAGGTAAAGAGTTTTTCCCTCCTCTAAAAGAGTTCATGACATCTGGCCCTATTATGGTTCAGGTATTGGAAGGCGAAAATGCGATTGCACGTTACCGCGAGCTAATGGGTAAAACCAACCCAGAGGACGCGGCATGTGGCACTTTGCGTGCTGATTACGCACTCAGCATGCGTCACAATTCAGTTCATGGTTCAGATAGCCCTGAGTCTGCCGCTCGTGAAATTGAGTTTTTCTTCCCTGAATCAGAAGTTTTCTCTCGCTAACTCGTTCATGCATCACTTTTGCGTGATGATCTAGTTCGTAATAACCTCGGAATTGTCCGAGGTTTTTTATTCCGCGTTCTCCATTTCATCGGCGAGTTCATTCGTAATTATTCGCGAAGACGTTGGCTAATCTGAGCATCTTACAGGTGGGAAAGCTTAGTTAAGTGTGTTTGTTCTCACTGTTTTCTCTGTATCACTTCTACGCTTTTGCTGTCGGTTGTCTAATCATTATTCTCACCGCAAAGTCTGTTTAAAATTTAATCGTTTTTATTTTAATGCCTTAGCAAACTCAGGGTCTTACACCCCTTGTTGTAGCTGCATAAAGGCTGTACAATTCGCGCCCTTATTCTTGTTTCAGTCATTGAGAGGCAACATGACCACTGAAAAAATCAATCTACTCGACTTTGATCGCAAAGGCATGCGTCAGTTTTTCGCGGAAGAACTTGGCGAGAAAGCGTTTCGTGCCGATCAGGTTATGAAGTGGATCTACCATTTCGGTGTAGATGACTTCGAAAAAATGACAAACATCAACAAGAAGCTGCGCGAAAAGCTTTTACACAAGTGTGAAATTAAAGCACCAACTGTAGCAGAAGCTCAGCATTCTTCAGACGGCACGATCAAGTGGGCAATGAAGGTTGGTGATCAGGATGTAGAAACGGTTTACATTCCAGAAGATGATCGCGCAACGCTTTGTGTATCTTCTCAAGTAGGTTGTGCATTGGAATGTAAGTTCTGCTCAACAGCACAGCAGGGCTTTAACCGTAACTTGAAAGTTTCAGAGATCATCGGTCAGGTGTGGCGTGCTGCACGTGAAATTGGTCTTGAGAAAGAAACAGGCCGTCGCCCAATTACGAACGTCGTGATGATGGGTATGGGTGAGCCGCTTCTTAATATGAAGAACTTGATTCCAGCACTGGAGTTAATGTTGGATGACCTTGGCTTTGGTTTGTCGAAGCGTCGCGTAACCGTATCAACATCAGGTGTGGTTTCTGGTCTTGATCAGATGACGGGCAAAATCGACGTTGCGTTGGCGATCTCTCTTCATGCGCCAAACGATAAGCTGCGTAGTGAAATCATGCCAATTAACGATCGTTGGGATATTCAAGATTTCCTAGCATCCGTTCGTCGTTACATTGCTTCATCGAATGCAAACCGTGGCAAGGTAACAGTCGAGTACGTGTTGCTTGATCATGTGAACGATGACATGGACCATGCACGCGAGCTGGCTGAATTGATGAAAGACACACCATGTAAGATTAACTTGATTCCGTTTAACCCGTACCCAGGTTCACCTTACAAGAAACCAAGTAACTCACGTATTGATCGCTTCCAAAAAACATTGATGCAATACGAGCACACAGTTACGGTTCGTAAAACACGTGGTGATGACATTGATGCCGCATGTGGTCAGTTGGTCGGTGATGTAATTGACCGAACTAAACGTACGGCAATGCTGAAAGCGTCACGCGGTGCCGATACCATTGAAGTGAAAGCTGTATAAACGACCGGAATTCAAAAATAGCCAGAGCCATTCGCTCTGGCTATTTTGTTTATTGTTTAGGACATTTTCGCCAAGATTTGGGACTATCACTCTTCAACCTAAGGTTATTTGGGTATAATTTCGAATTCCTTTGTCAAAGTTTGGACAAAAGCTTGAGCTATCTGTTAGTTTGAGTGTAAAGAGTTTTTGTCTTCGTTGCGCATTCGCTTATCATGATATGTAACACTAACGATGACACCGATAATTCTCAGCACTTTCTCACATACGTTTTGCTGATTTTTGCAAAACGGGTATTCGCACTCAGATCGCTGAGAGTTTCTTAAAATTATTATTTTTGGTTAACGCGTTTAGGCTAGCTATCTTTTAAAGAGGCTTAAGAACAATAACGAAAATACATGACCACGTTAGCCACTAAAACAGATTAAATACCGCCATTATGACAGAACACGAAAATACGAATGAAGTGCCACTCTCTATTGAAGCTGGCACATTACTGAAAAACAAACGTGAATCCTTGGGAATGAGCCAAAAGCAAGTTGCCGATCGCCTGAGGCTTCGCATTTCTGTGATTGAAGATATTGAAAATAACCGATTTGAATCTCAACAAGTCGCGACATTTACGCGTGGTTACTTACGCTCTTACGCTAAATTCGTAGGTCTTGATGAGAAGGTGGTTTTGACGGCGTTAGAGCAGACTGCCGATGCTCAGCCTCAAGAGCAAGAAATTGAAATGCAAAGCTTCTCTCGTAAAACAAAAGACGAGAAGCACAATAGCCGTATTATGCTCCTTACTTGGGTTATCGGGCTGGTCATTATTGGCATTTCAGCGGCATGGTGGTGGCAAAACCAACAAGAGAATAGCCTAACTAAGGAAGTAACGGATTCAAGTGTTGAAGCGCCGCAGCCCACTGCTCAAGAATTAGCTGATATCGATTTGATGACGGCTGAAGAGTTAATCGCAAGCACTCCTGAAGAAGTTGCTTCAACTAATGAAGGCGTTGCTGAATCGACTGAAGCATCCGTTGAGCAAGGGGCGGATCCTTTGCTGACTGAAACTGAAAATACAACAAGCGTAGATTCTGAAGAACCTGTTGCCGTGATTGAAGCGGCGGAAGAGGAACAGCCTGCGCCAGTAGTACCTGAAGGCATGACACTTCTTACTATGAAGTTTAAAGCGGACTGTTGGATTCAAGTAAAAGACACCAATGGTAAAACGCTGGTAAGTGGTACTCATAAGCCAGGACAAGATGTAGAACTTACCGGAAAAGCGCCATTTAAAGTGATATTGGGCGCACCGGAAGGGGTTACAATGACATTTGCAAGTGAACCTGTCGACCTTTCTGGGTATACTTCAGGCAAAGTAGCTAGATTCACTCTACCGTTATAAAAAATTATGCAACACGAATCTCCAATTATTCGTCGTAAATCGACGCGTATTTATGTGGGTGATGTGCCAATTGGTGATGGTGCGCCAATTGCAGTACAGTCAATGACTAACACTCGCACGACTGACGTAGAAGCGACAGTCGCTCAAATCCGAGCACTAGAAAAAGTCGGCGCAGATATCGTTCGAGTTTCTGTACCTACGATGGACGCAGCAGAAGCTTTCAAACTGATTAAACAGCAAGTTTCTGTCCCATTAGTTGCTGATATTCATTTCGACTATCGTATCGCGCTGAAAGTTGCGGAGTACGGAGTTGACTGTTTACGTATCAACCCAGGTAACATCGGCAATGAAGAGCGCATTCGCGCTGTTGTTGATTGCGCTCGCGATAAAAACATCCCGATCCGTATTGGTGTCAATGGTGGATCTTTGGAAAAAGATCTACAGATGAAATACGGTGAGCCTACGCCAGAAGCCTTGGTTGAGTCGGCGATGCGTCACGTAGATCATCTCGATCGTCTTAACTTTGACCAATTTAAAGTTAGCGTGAAAGCTTCAGACGTTTTTCTTGCGGTGGATTCATATCGTCTGCTGGCGAAGAAAATCGATCAGCCTCTTCATTTAGGTATCACAGAGGCGGGTGGTGCTCGAGCTGGCGCTGTTAAGTCATCTGTTGGCTTAGGTATGCTGTTATCTGAAGGGATAGGCGATACGCTGCGTATCTCTTTGGCTGCCGATCCAGTTGAAGAAATCAAAGTCGGTTTCGACATCCTTAAATCTCTGCGTATTCGCTCTCGAGGCATCAACTTTATTGCGTGTCCAAGCTGCTCACGCCAAGAATTCGATGTGATTGGTACGGTGAATGCACTGGAGCAACGTTTAGAAGACATCATCACGCCAATGGATGTGTCTATCATCGGTTGTGTGGTAAACGGCCCTGGTGAAGCAGAAGTTTCTCACTTAGGTCTAGCAGGTAGTAACAAGAAGAGCGCATTCTACGAAGATGGTAAACGCCAGAAAGAGCGCTTTGATAACGATGACCTTGTGAATAAGCTAGAAGCTAAGATCCGTGCGAAAGCAGCTATGATGAATGGCGAAAACCGCATCGAAGTTAAAGTACAAGATTAATCTCAACGAGAATTACGGTAAGTATTGTGGCAAAAACAATTCAAGCAATTCGAGGCATGAACGATTGCCTCCCAACTCAGTCGCCACTGTGGCAAAAATTAGAAAACACAGTGAAAAATGTAGTTAGCGCATACGGTTATAACGAAGTGCGCATGCCAATCGTTGAAGAAACAAACCTATTCAGCCGCGCTGTTGGTGAAGAAACAGACGTCGTTTCAAAAGAAATGTACACTTTTGATGACCGTAACGGCGACAGCCTAACACTTCGCCCAGAAGGTACGGCGGGTTGTGTACGTTCATGTATCCAAAACAGCCTGATCAACCGTGATGAACAGCGTCTGTGGTACATGGGGCCTATGTTCCGCCATGAACGTCCGCAGAAAGGTCGTTACCGTCAATTCCACCAGTGTGGTGTTGAGGTGTTTGGTCTAAATGGTCCAGATGTTGATGCAGAGCTTATCATGATGACGGCGCGTTTATGGCGTGAGCTAGGTATCAATGAACATGTCCGTCTTGAGCTGAACTCTATCGGTTCTCAAGAAGACCGCGCAGACTACCGTACTGCACTGGTTGCATTCCTTGAGCAACATATTGATGTGCTAGATGAAGATTGTAAGCGTCGCATGCACACGAACCCACTGCGTGTTCTGGATACGAAGAACCCAGACGTTCAAGCTATTTTAGGTGATGCGCCTCGCCTTTCAGATTACTTGGGTGAAGAATCTAAAGCACACTTCGCAGGTCTATGTGAACTTTTAGACGCCGCAGGTATCAAATACACAGTTAACGAACGTCTAGTTCGTGGTCTGGATTACTACAATCGCACGGTATTTGAGTGGATCACTGAGAGCCTAGGTGCTCAAGGCACTGTATGTGGCGGTGGTCGTTACGATGGCCTTGTAGAGCAATTAGGTGGTAAACCAACACCAGCGGTTGGCTTTGCAATGGGCCTAGAGCGTCTAGTACTGATGCTAGAAACGTTGGAACTGACAGACGTTCGTCGCAGTGTTGACGTGTACGTAGTCACTGCGGGTGAAGGCACCATGATGGCAGGAATGAAGCTAGCAGAACAGCTTCGCGAGTCTGTTCCAGGCGTTCGTGTGATGAATCACTTCGGTGGCGGTAACTTCAAGAAACAGTTTAAACGCGCAGACAAAGTTGGTGCTGTTGTAGCATTGGTTCTGGGCGAAAACGAAGTTGCGGATAATACCGTAGTACTGAAAGACTTAGCTGGTGGTGAGCAAGAGACTTACAACCAAGCAGAAGTTGCAGAAAAGATCGCAGCACTGATTTAAGTCTTTTAGTAATCTAACAAAATTACATCCTAGTTCGTAAGCTAAGGCTCCCAAATGTGGAGCCTTTAAACGAAATAGGAACAATGGCAGCTAAGCTGCCATTTACATGTTTTAAGAGGACAGGAAGTGGAACTTTACGATACTGAAGAACAACAAGTTGAAGCCATTAAAGACTGGTGGAAGGAAAACGGCAAAGCCGTCATCATCGGTGCGGTTGTTGGTTTAGGTGGTCTATTTGGCTGGCGTTACTACCAGGATTCTGTGATTCAGGCGAGTGAAGCAGCTTCTCAAAGCTACACGACAGCAATGAATGCTTTGCAAGACAAAGGCACTGATGCTCAAGCTGACGTGAAAGCTTTCATTGAGTCAAATGAAGTAAAAGAATATTCAGTATTGGCTGCACTACAACTTGCTAAAGCACAAGTTGAAGCTCAAGACCTTTCTGCTGCATTGGAGCAACTGAAGTGGGCGCAAAGCAACACTCAAGATGCTGCGTTGTTACCATTGATTAGTTACCGCATTGCGCGTATTGAGACGGAAATGGGTAACTTCGACGCTGCAACGGCAGAGCTAAGTAACGTCACTGATACAGCATGGACAGGTCGTATTGCTGAACTTCGTGGCGATATTGCGATTCGCCAAGGTGACAAAGATGCTGCGTACGCTGCGTATACTGAAGCTCAGCAAGCGGCAGATGCAAGCCCGACACTACAAATGAAATTGGACGATCTGGCGAAATAAGGACCGCATTGGATGAAAAGAGTCTTTAAGAAAGCCTTGCTAGGGGCGTTAACAATGGGAGTACTTGCCGGTTGTGCAGGTGAGAAAGACACCATTGTAATGGCGCCACTACCTCAGGTAGACAGTCAGTTTACAACCAGTAGTGAGTGGAGCACATCGGTTGGCGATGGTGTTGGTCATTACTTTTCAAAACTATCCCCTGTATTTGCGAATGATACATTGTTCGTGGCAAGTCGTGATGGCTTAGTAAAAGCGCTGGATCCTGAGAATGGTAAACAACGTTGGCAAACGGACCTAGAAGAAGATGTCATTGCTCGTCTCTCTGGTGGTATCACAGCGGCATACGGAAACCTTTACATTGGCTCTGAGAATGGTGAAGTCATCTCTCTTGACCAAGAAACAGGTGAAATTGTTTGGCGTGTAAAAGTTGGTGGTGAGGTACTGGCGAAGCCAGTTGCAGATTCAGGCCTTATTATCATCAATACTAGCCGAGGCATGCTGATTGCCCTTAATGAGAGTACAGGTGAGCAACGCTGGGCATTGAGCACAGAAGTGCCGAACTTAACTTTACGTGGCGACAGTACTCCGACTGCAATTGGCGGCGGTGTATTTTGGGGAACGGCAAATGGCCGACTCGCAGCTGCTATCGTTGAGCGTGGTCAGTTGATTTGGCAACAGCCTGTTGGTACGCCAAAAGGCGCGACAGAAATTGATCGTTTGGTTGACGTTGATTCATCGCCAATTGTGCTAGGCGGTACTCTTTTCACCATTGGATACAATGGTCAACTTATCGCCATTGACTTGCGTTCAGCGAACCCGATTTGGAAGCGTAATTACTCATCTGCGACAGACATTTCTACAGATGGTAGTCGCATCTTTGTGATAACGGAAAAAGATCATGTTGTTGCCGTTGATTCACGAAGCGGAACTGAGTTGTGGGAAAACAGCTTGCTTGAGCACCGACAACTTACAGCGCCAGTTATTGTTGGCAATTATCTCGTTGTCGGTGACACGCTTGGTTACCTTCACTGGATGGATCGTTCAACGGGCGAATTTGTTGCGCAGCAGTTTGTCGATGATAGTGGCTTGGCAGTTGGCCCGACGTTATTGTCGGATGGTTATGTGATTACAACTCGCAACGGCGATGTAAAGAAACTAACCATTAACGAATAATATCGTGATATAATTCACATTCGGCTCCTGGCTGGTGACAGCTAGGAGCCGTTTTGTTGTTTGAATTTATTAACCCTGACGTGGTTATAGGTAAAAAGCTGGTTTGATTTGGCATCGAGCAAGTCGTTACCTATAACTACAGAAGAAAGATTATTGTAGAGGTTGTTATGGTACCTGTTGTAGCTCTAGTAGGGCGTCCGAACGTAGGTAAATCTACACTATTTAACCGATTGACTCGCACTCGTGACGCGTTGGTTGCGGACTTTCCAGGCCTAACGCGAGACCGTAAATATGGCCAGGCGAGACTTGGTGAAGAGCACGAATTCATTGTGATTGATACTGGTGGTATCGATGGCACAGAAGAAGGCGTGGAAACAAAGATGGCAGAACAGTCATTAGCCGCGATTGATGAGGCTGATGTTGTATTGTTCCTTGTTGACGGTCGTGCTGGTCTGACACCTTCAGATGAAGCAATTGCTGCGCATCTGCGTAAAATTGAAAAGCCAGCGATGCTGGTAGTAAACAAAATCGATGGTATTGATGCCGATGCGGCGTGTGCTGACTTTTGGCAGCTCGGCGTGGATGATATGTACCAGATTGCGGCCGCTCATGGCCGTGGTGTGACCGCTTTGCTTGAGCGTGCTTTATCTCCATTCTTTGATGATCTACTAACAAGTGAGTCTGAAGACGGTGAGATTGAAGACCTGACTGGATTCGAAGACGAAGAGCCTCTTGTTGAAGATTACACTGAAGAAGACGCAGAAGCAGAGTTCAAACGCCTTCAAGAGCAGCCGATTAAGTTGGCGATCATCGGTCGTCCTAACGTAGGTAAATCGACACTGACTAACCGTATTCTGGGTGAAGAACGTGTGGTTGTATACGATATGCCTGGTACAACGCGCGATTCTATCTACATCCCGATGGAGCGTGATGGACGCGAGTACGTACTAATTGATACCGCAGGTGTTCGTCGTCGTGGTCGTATCAATGAAACGGTTGAAAAGTTCTCTGTTGTTAAGACGCTGAAAGCGGTAGAAGATGCAAACGTCGTTCTACTGGTGATTGATGCTCGTGAAAATATTTCAGACCAAGACCTAAGCTTGCTTGGTTTTGCACTGAATGCTGGCCGCTCAATTGTCATCGCCGTTAACAAGTGGGATGGTCTAGACAGTGACGTGAAAGAAAGCGTGAAGAAAGAACTGGACCGCCGTCTAGGATTCGTCGACTTCGCGCGTATCCACTTTATCTCTGCGCTGCACGGTACTGGCGTTGGTCACTTGTTTGAATCTATCCAAGAAGCATATAACTCGGCGACAACGCGTGTGGGTACGTCAGTACTGACGCGTATCATGAAGATGGCTGTGGATGATCACCAACCGCCAATGGTTCGTGGTCGTCGTATCAAACTCAAATACGCACACGCAGGTGGTTACAACCCACCGATCGTTGTTATCCACGGTAACATGGTTCGTGAATTGCCAGATTCGTATAAACGTTATCTGATGAACTACTTCCGTAAGTCTCTGGAAATTATGGGAACACCGATTCGCATTAACTTCCACAACAGTGATAACCCATACGAGAACCGTACGAATAAGCTTACGCTATCACAAGAGCGTAAACGTAAGCGTATGATGTCGATGGTGAAAAACCGCAATAAATAATGAAATTCGAATACCCAAGTTTCTACTTGGGTATTTTTTTATCAAAAGTAATCGTAAAAATGACTATCACAGCAACAAAGACTCGTTTTTGTCATCAAACATGGCAATTAGAAGCACAAATACAGCTCGTTCAATATACGGAAGAAGTGACTTACGTTATTACAGATGTCACGCCGTTCCATCCCGTTAGTCACATATGGCCGGATCACCCTGCAGACAAAGGAACGTTGAAGGTGAATGGGGCTGAGCATGACGTAGTAGATTGCCAAGTTGGGGCAGTGGAGCAGGAAAGTGGTGCTCTGTATGTGGGTAGTGACATCCCTGTAAAGCGTGATGCTGAAGGTTGGGTGTTTGTCGTCGTGCATGTTTTATCACGTACGGAATCACTTGTTACTGATGATTTGGTGACATTGGCGGTAGATAAGGATTACCAACGCGCTTTGAGTCGAGGCCACACTGCAGGACACTTAGCGTATTTGGCGTTGAATAAAGTACTAGCGGAAGACTATTGGCGAAAAGACGCAGACCGCAAAGACCCACATGGTTATTATGACTTTAATAGCTATGCACAAGTTACGAGTTATGTTACTCCAGACAAGTGCCTCGATACGTACCGTTTAGGCAAAACACTCCGTAAAAGAGGATTAAACAGTGCAGATATGCTGAATGACCTCCAGGCGATTGCAAAAAAAGTGAATAGCCAACTTGTGGAATGGCTTCGACGAGATGCGATGATCACCATGGAATGCCACGGTGACAGATTAACGGATTCTCGCTATTGGAAGTGCGATTTAGGGGAAGGTCAATTAGCGGTAATCCCTTGTGGTGGAACGCATGCGAGCCATTTAAATGAGTTTGCTTTTATCCAAGTTAAACTCGTTGAGCTCGACGCTCAAACTATCGAAATGCACACCAATGTAAACACTGCTTTCTGAATAAGATCTTTTTATTAAATTCTAATTTTACGTTTAATTAAATTGCTATAAGGTTTTTTATTCTGCCTTAAATTGGAATGCAGAATATGTAACTTATGCTTTCGGTGTGTGGTTATATAAATATTCTTTTAAGGGGTGATCGCTGATCAAGGAGTAAATATCAGACGATCAGTATAAGATCCTACGTATCAAGTATGGTTAACGCCTCGTGAAACTTGTTGGGGCGGTGATGAAGATCAACATACTTGTTCGTTATTTTGAGTAGCATGCGTTACTCGAAATTGCTTAGTTTAGAGAGAGGAACGGGATATGCAGCAGAACATTTGCCCGACTTGCAATGTCGAACTGGAATGGACAGGACAATACCATTGTGCACAGTGTGAATCGGATTTTAAAAAAGTAGGTTTTTGCCCTGATTGTGAGGCGGAGCTGGAGAAGCTGCAAGCATGCGGTGCTGCGAGTTACTTTTGCAATGTGTGTAATGAACTCAAGTCAAAATCACGTGTCCGATTTGAGTTCCAGAAAATCAGTTAACCAGAGTTTGTATTCAGTTAACGGTAGAGCGAACGTCGCCTTCGGCTAATCGAGTAATCAATACATCTCCCGATTTTACATCTGAAGATTGCGTAATTACTTTTCCTTGCTCAGTTTGAGTAATTGAGTAACCTCGTTTCAATGTCGCTAGTGGGCTGACGGTGTCTAACTTCTCTGCAGCAATCGCGAGTTGATGGCGCATAGTCAGTAACTTGCGATCCATTGCATCCATGAGCTTTTGCTCAACACGTTCTAGCTTCGACTTCTGCTCGGCAAGGCGTGTTACAGGAGAATTTAATTGCAGCCGATAATGTTGACGCTCGATTCGCTGTTGACGCAAGGCAATAAAACGACTCATCGCTCGCTGTAAGCGCATGTCCAACTCATCTAACTGTTGCGTCTGACGTTGCAAGCGATAGCTTGGGTGCTGTCTCTCTAGACGGTGCACTAATTGAGCAGATTGCTGCTTTTGTTGTGCTAGGTAGTAACGCATCGCGCTCGCTAACTTATGCTGGCGGGTAACTAAAGCTTGATCTTTGTGGCTGTTATCACGGCTTACTAGCTCAGCGGCTGCTGATGGAGTAGGCGCGCGTACGTCGGCGACAAAATCAGCTATTGTCACGTCAACTTCATGTCCAACGGCGCTAATAATAGGAATTTGGCTTGCTGCAATCGTGCGAGCTAATATCTCGTTGTTAAAGCACCATAAGTCTTCTAATGAACCACCACCTCGGCCCACAATTAGCACATCACATTCATCACGGCTGTTAGCGCGACCAATGGCTTGTGCAATTTGAATGGCTGCGTCCTCACCTTGTACCACTGTCGGATAAATCACAACAGGTAGGGAAGGATCACGACGTTTCAATACGTCTAAGATATCGTAAAGCGCGGCACCAGTTTTCGATGTGATGACGCCAACACGTTTAGGGTGCTCAGGCAAAGATTGCTTATTGATTTGCGCGAACAACCCTTCTGCTGCAAGCTTCATTTTCAGCTCTTCAAACTCTTGTTGAAGACGGCCATCACCTTCCGGTTGCATGCTTTCGATGATCAATTGGTAGTCACCGCGAGGCTCATAAAGAGAAAGACGAGCTTTTACTAGGACTTGATTACCGTTAGCGGGCTTGAAAGTAACGCGGCGATTGTTACCACGAAACATGGCACATTTAACTTGAGCGCGAGAGTCTTTAAGAGTGAGGTACCAGTGACCAGAGACAGGAGCTGAAAAGTTGGATATCTCTCCGACGAGCCAAACGATCCCCATTTCGTTTTCAAGGAGTAAGCGAACTTCTGCGTTGAGACGAGAAACAGTAAAGATGTTTTGATTGGTCTTGGAGAGCACAGCTAATCTCTTAGACGTGAGTATGGAAATTAGCGGCAATATAATACATAGCAAGGGGGTAATTGCAAGAAAAAAATTAAAAAATTTGTGGTCAAGCGATTGCGTTAACCGTATAATCCCTCCGCAATATCTAATCCAAATGTAGCCAACAACCTAAAACTGGTTACCCTCATTATGCGAAACGATGAGATTGGATTGTTCTTTTTACTCCTCTAATTGTGAGATATTGCAAATGCTAAGAATTGCCAAAGAAGCGCTGACATTCGATGACGTACTACTTGTGCCAGCACACTCCACCGTTCTCCCAAACACAGCTGATCTTCGCACTCAGCTAACTAAGAACATCACCCTAAACATCCCAATGATTTCAGCGTCTATGGACACTGTTACTGAAGCTCGTCTAGCAATTGCGCTAGCGCAAGAGGGTGGCATTGGCTTTATCCACAAGAACATGTCTATTGAGCAGCAGGCAGCCGAAGTTCGTAAAGTTAAGAAGTTCGAAGCTGGTATGGTAACTGACGCGGTTACTGTAAACCCTGACGCGACCATCGCTGATGTTGTTGCACTCACTGAAAAGCATGGTTTTGCAGGTTTCCCTGTTGTCACTGAGAGCAATGAGCTTGTTGGTATTATCACTGGTCGTGACGTTCGTTTTGTGACGGACCTTTCTAAGAAAGTATCTTCAGTAATGACGCCAAAAGAGAAGTTGGCAGCAGTTAAAGAAGGTGCAACACGAGAAGAAGTGCAAGAGAAAATGCACGAAGCTCGTGTAGAGAAAGTATTGGTTGTGAATGATGAGTTCCAACTAACCGGTATGATTACTGCGAAAGACTTCCACAAAGCAGAACGTAAACCAAACGCATGTAAAGATGAGCGTGGTCGCCTACGTGTTGGCGCAGCAGTTGGTGCTGGTGCGGGTAACGAAGAGCGTGTTGCTGCTCTAGTTGAAGCAGGCGTTGACATTCTACTTATCGACTCTTCACACGGACATTCTGAAGGTGTACTAAACCGCATCCGCGAAACTCGCGCTGCTTACCCAGATCTAGACATCATCGGTGGTAACGTAGCAACAGGTGCTGGTGCTAAAGCACTAATCGAAGCTGGCGTAAGCGCAGTGAAAGTTGGTATCGGCCCTGGTTCTATCTGTACAACTCGTATTGTAACGGGTGTGGGAGTTCCACAAATCACTGCAATCGCAGATGCGGCAGAAGTGGCTAATGATTATGGTATTCCGGTTATTGCTGACGGTGGTATCCGTTTCTCAGGTGATATCTGTAAAGCAATCGTAGCTGGCGCATCATGTGTGATGGTTGGTTCTATGTTTGCTGGTACTGAAGAAGCGCCGGGTGAAGTGATTCTATACAATGGCCGTTCTTACAAGTCTTACCGCGGCATGGGTTCTCTTGGTGCTATGTCTCAAGGTTCTTCTGACCGTTACTTCCAGTCTGACAACGCAGCGGACAAGCTAGTACCAGAAGGTATCGAAGGTCGTATCGCATACAAAGGCCGTCTAAAAGAGATCGTACACCAACAAATGGGTGGTCTACGTTCAAGCATGGGTCTAACTGGTTCTGCAACTATCGAAGATATGCGTACGAAAGCTGAATTTGTACGTATCTCTGGTGCTGGTATGCAAGAGTCTCATGTACACGATGTTCAAATTACTAAGGAAGCACCGAACTACCGTCTAGGGAACTAATTACCCAACGGAAACGTTTGCTTTTTCCTTGAAGCATTAAGAAGAGGCGAGTACACTCGCCTCGGTTTTAATCACTTAGCCTTAAAAAGACTGCTCAAAATGACTAAAAATATCCATGACCAACGTATTCTGATCTTGGACTTCGGTTCTCAGTACACTCAATTAGTAGCACGCCGCGTACGTGAAATCGGCGTTTACTGTGAACTATGGAGCTGGGATGTAGAAGAAGCGGATATTCGCGAATTCAACCCAGATGGCATTATCCTATCTGGCGGTCCAGAAAGCGTAACGGAAGAGAACTCTCCACGCGCGCCTCAATATGTGTTTGATTCTGGTGTTCCTTTGCTTGGCGTATGTTACGGCATGCAAACCATGGCGGAACAGCTAGGAGGCAAAGTAGCGGGCTCTAACGAACGTGAGTTTGGCTACGCTCAGGTTAAAGTTTCTGGTGAATGTGCTCTATTTAAAGACCTTGAAGCAACTCAAGACGTTTGGATGAGCCATGGCGACAAAGTAGTAGAGATCCCAGCCGATTTCGTAAAAGTTGGTGAGACAGACACTTGTCCTTACGCTGCGATGGCGAACGAAGAGAAGAAATACTACGGTGTTCAGTTCCACCCAGAAGTGACACACACAAAAGGTGGCCTACAAATGCTTGAGAACTTTGTTCTTGGCGTATGTGGCTGTGAGCGTCTATGGACTTCGGAATCTATCATCGAAGACGCGGTTGCTCGCATTAAAGAGCAAGTGGGTGACGACGAAGTTATCCTAGGTCTATCTGGTGGTGTTGATTCATCGGTAGTCGCGATGCTGGTTCACCGTGCAATCGGCGACAAGCTAACGTGTGTATTTGTTGATAACGGTTTACTTCGTCTAAACGAAGGTCAACAAGTAATGGATATGTTCGGCGACCAATTTGGTTTGAACATCATCAAAGTTGACGCTGAAGAACGCTTCCTAAAAGCACTTGAAGGCAAGTCTGACCCAGAAGAGAAGCGTAAGACTATCGGTCACGTATTCGTAGATGTATTCGATGAAGAGTCTAAGAAGCTGAAAAACGCGAAATGGCTAGCTCAAGGTACGATTTACCCTGATGTAATCGAGTCAGCTGCATCTAAGACTGGTAAAGCGCACGTGATCAAATCGCACCACAACGTAGGCGGTCTTCCAGATGACATGGAAATGGGTCTTGTTGAGCCACTACGTGAGCTGTTCAAAGATGAAGTACGTAAGATTGGTCTAGAGCTAGGCCTGCCTTATAACATGCTTTACCGCCACCCATTCCCAGGTCCAGGTCTAGGTGTTCGTGTTCTTGGTGAAATCAAGAAAGAATACTGTGACTTGCTACGCCGTGCTGATGCTATCTTTATTGAAGAACTGCACGCAGCTGATCTATACAACAAAGTATCTCAAGCGTTCACGGTATTCCTACCAGTACGTTCTGTTGGTGTAATGGGCGATGGCCGTAAGTACGATTGGGTTGTGTCTCTACGTGCGGTAGAAACTATCGACTTCATGACTGCTCATTGGGCACACCTACCATACGACTTCCTAGGTAAGGTATCTAACCGTATTATCAACGAAGTTGATGGCATTTCTCGTGTTGTTTACGACATTTCAGGTAAGCCACCAGCGACTATCGAGTGGGAATAATTTTCCTCTAGACTGTTGAGTTTATAAGAACCAGCCTTCGGGCTGGTTTTTTTGTACTTCAAGTTTGTGAAGAGGTGGCTCAACTTTTTTGTGAGATATATACATGCGGTTAAATTAAATATATATTCATTTTAATTGTTTGATTATCATAAATGGTATTGCTATGGAACAGGCTGACGTTACCTCTCTCATTCCCATCCTTATTACTCTTTTCCTCGCGCTGACCACAAGAAATGTCGTTGTTGGTTTATTCGCGGGTGTGGTGAGTGGTGTCGCTATGCTCGAAGGGACATTTGTCGAAAAAGGGCCACTAGACTCGTTTAGTGCATTGATGAAAAGCTATCTACTGCCGCAATTAACTGACAGCTACAATGCGGGCGTCATTTTGCTCTTGGTCTTTATTGGTGGCTTTGTTGCCTTGATGGAGAAATCTGGCGGTGGTGTGGCGTTTGCTAAAAAGGTTACTCAATGGGTTGCGAGTAAATGCCAAGCTCAACTGTCCGCATGGTTCGGTGGTGTGGTTATTTTCTTCTCAGACCTTGGTACACCACTGATTGTTGGCCCTGTTTTTCGCCCTTTATTTGATAAGTTAAAAGTATCACGCCAAAAATTAGCTTTTATTATCGACTCTACTTCCTCTCCCGTCGCAATCTTGATCCCTTTTATCGGATGGGGCGTTTACATCATGGGATTGATTCAAAAAGAGTTTACTGCCCTGAATGTCAGTATGAGTGATTGGGATGCTTTCATTGGTGCGATCCCGTATCAGTTTTACGCCTTTCTTGCGATCGCGATTGTGCCGATTGTCTCTTTCTTCAAATTAGATTTCGGACCGATGGCGAAGGCTGAACAACTAGCAGAGCAGGGCTCCGACTTTGGGAAAGTACAGGAGTCTATGAATGTGTTTACGCATAAAAATGCAAAATCTAGTTTTGTATGGGCACCTTTGCTCGTTATGCTGGTGGTTCTATGTACCATCCTCGTGCCACACGGTTTTCCATTTCAAAAAGTGGCAGGATCAACGTTTAGGGCTGCACTTTCTTCGGCATATTTCTTCGCGGCCTTCACTTTAATTGCGCTGATGGCGTTTTATGGCGTAAGAAAGCTTTCGGATGGTATTCAGGTTTATCTGAAAGGGATGTCAAACATGATGTCAGTGGCGGTGATTCTGGTATTGGCTTGGGCGCTTAGCTCGGTTGGGAAAGAATTAGGTGCAGCTGCATACATTGCTGAACAAGCTCAAGCCGGTTTCCCTTACTGGTTATTGCCAGCGGTTGCGTTTTGCTTGCTGGTGTTATCTCATTCGCTACGGGATCATCTTGGGGGACGTTCGCCATCATGATGCCATTAGTAATCCCAACTGCCGTTGCGATTGATGCACCACTGTTGGTTTGTATTGGTGCGGTATTATCTGGTGGCTTGTTTGGCGATCACTGTTCTCCCATCTCTGAAACTACGATTTTGTCGTCGACAGGAGCGGGGTGTGAACAGTATGAGCACTTCCGTACACAATTACCTTACGCATTACTCAATGGAATGATCGCATTGGGGTGTTTTCTTTTAGCTGGAATCAACGCCTCACCAGTGATTGTGCTTGCCGCAATTATTTCTCAGTGTGTGGTTTATTTTGTGCTGTCTAAACAAAAGTCAACCGCGAAGCTAGAGGTGGTTTCGGCAGAACAATAAAGAGAGAAACATCACAAAGCGGAGGCTCACAGGGTCTCCGCTTTTCTTTTGAGTCAAGGTAACATTTTTCTTGTGACAAAATGTGTGTGAGGACCTATTTATTCATTTTGTCTCGCAGAATCAACGTACTTGGCTCGGTGTTTCGTATATATGATCCACTATATGTCTAGTTATTCCTCGTATATTGTATTGTTGAAATCCGGAGACTAGACATGTTTGCACTCAAACATCTTCCTCTTGCATTGAGTTGTGTCTTAGCAGCACAAGTGAATGCGAGTATGAATATTCAGCCCGATCCGCAAAATCCGAATGGTTATGTTATTGCTCGTGGTGACGTTCAAGCCGTAGAGCAAAGCAAAACTTCTGACCCTATGTATGCCATTTGGTCACAAGCATTAGAGACGCGCCCGAACTCAGTGGTGGAGGCGATTGTTCCAGGAGCGGCAACCAATCCAGAAAACGTGAAGCGTGTAGAGCGTGTGTTCCCTGAAAGTGAGTGGGACTTCCTGACTCAAATGGCGGCACCTGAATACACTTACACGCGTTTCCTACGTGCAATTGGTAAGTTCCCTGCATTCTGTGGTGAGTACACGGATGGTCGAGATTCGGATGCGATTTGTAAAAAATCGATCGTGACAGCCTTTGCTCACTTTGCGCAGGAAACTGGTGGTCATATTTCGATTGATAACGTATCGGATAACCCTCTTGGATTGGAAGAGTGGCAGCAAGCTTTGGTTCATGTGCGTGAAATGGGCTGGTCAGAAGGTCAAGAAGGTTACACGACCGGTTGTGGTCAGAATAACTGGCAAAATAAGCGTTGGCCATGTGAACCAGGACAAGGTTACTTTGGACGTGGTGCTAAACAGCTTTCTTACCATTTTAACTATGGCGCGTTCTCTGAAGTGATGTTTGATGGCGATGCATCTGTATTGCTAAAAAATCCAGGCTTGGTTGCGGATTCATGGCTGAACTTGGCATCGGCTATCTGGTTCTTCCTAACTCCACAAGCACCGAAACCTGCAATGCTACATGTGATTGACCGTACTTGGGTGCCTTCACAGCGTGAGCTTGATGCTGGCATTGGTTACGGCTTTGGTACCACCATCAACGTGATCAATGGTGGTATTGAGTGTGGTGAGCAAAACAAAGATAAAGGTCAACCTGTTAACCGTATTCGCTATTGGGAAGGACTTGCCGCTCATTATCAAATTCCAATTGAAGCCGATGAGACCAATACCTGTTGGCAGCAGACGCCTTACGGCAGCTTAAATCTAAATGGTGCGACAGACGTGCTTTACACCAACTGGGATGGTAACTGGAAATACTACTCAGATCGTCCTGGAGGCCACTCTTTTGAATGTGAACTTGTTGGTTTCCAAACGGCTTACTCTGCGCTAGTTGCAGGTGATTATGAGAAATGTGTAACTAACTTCTACCAATCTCATGCGGGTTGGCCAGAAGTTCGTGTAGTTGACAAGTTAGACCCAGTGGATCCGGTCGATCCGCCTGTAGGTGGTGTGGCAGCTTGGGATTCTGGCAAAGTATATAACACGGGTGATCAAGTCTCTTACCAAGGTGCTGTTTACGAAGCGAAATGGTGGTCACAAGGTAATGAGCCAACGAAAGGAGACCCGTGGAAGCTGGTTTCAGGCACTCCTACGGAGCCGCCTACAACGGAACCTGAACCACCGGTGACTGAGCCAGAGCCGCCCGTCACAGAACCTGAGCCGCCAGTAACCGAGCCAGAACCACCAGTGACAGGCAATTTTATTCAGTGGGAGCCGGGTGTAACGCAAGTCGCTAACGGCGATAAAGTGACGTACCAAAACAAATGTTTTGTTGCGAAAAATGGCCCAGGAGTGTGGGAAAGCCCAACGCAAAGCAACTGGTTCTGGGACGAGATTTCTTGTCAGTGATCGAGTAAAAAACAACCTAACTATCTATAAAGACTCTGCTTTTTTGCAGGGTCTTTTTTTATATATGTAGTGGTTTATTTGTGGAATCTAAGTTTTCAATAACAGCTTTTCTCTTTTGTTCTGCAGCCCATTAAAATTCGCGCGCATTTTTTATCAACATTTTTGAAAAAAGGTATTTGTACATGTCGACAAAACTGGCTAACCCAGCACCGCTAGGTCTAATGGGTTTCGGTATGACCACTATTCTGCTCAATATTCATAATGCAGGATTTTTCCCAATTGACTCTATGATCCTAGCGATGGGCATCTTTTACGGTGGCCTTAGCCAAGTAATCGTTGGCATCATGTGCTTTAAACGCGGTGATACATTCGGCACAACTGCGTTTACTTCTTACGGTCTATTTTGGCTAACATTGGTTGGTCTAATCGTAATGCCTCACATGGGTCTTCCTGCAAGCCCTGCAAGCTTTATGGGTTGGTACCTAGCGCTTTGGGGCATCTTCACTGGTTTCATGTTCATTGGTTCTCTATGTTACCCAACAGCGAAGCAAGTGGTATTTGGCTCTCTAACTATCCTGTTCTTCTTGCTTGCTGCTCGTGATTTCACTGGTAGCGAAGTGATCGGTGCTATCGCTGGCTTCGAGGGTATCTTCTGTGGCGCAAGTGCAATTTACTTCGCAATGGCACAAGTACTGAACAACGAATTTGGTCGTGAAGTGTTACCTGTAGGTAAAGCAAAAATCGCTCGTAAAGTTGAAGCGGTTATCGCCTAAGCTGCTACTCATAATGAAGAAAGGGGGATTAACCATTGGTTAATCCCCCTTTTTTATGTCCTCAATCGGACCACTGCTTTTTCTTATTTATGTGATAACGCTATGTTGATGGTTGCTCAACAGTTTCTGCGCTATTGCTGTCTGCCGTTGGTGCTTTACCCGTTTTACGTCGGTACTTATCTTCCCAGTAATCTGCGCCTTTAATGCCCAGTGCAACAGGGTTAAATGTAAAATCGGTCACACCACGTTTTTGTTGCTCTTCGTAGTCGTTCAGTGCTTTGAGTGCAGGCTTCGACATAAAGAAGATGATCAAAATACCGATGATGTTTAGCCACGCCATCAGTCCTACGCCTACATCACCCATCGCCCATGCTAAGTTGGCGGTTTTCACGGTTCCGTAGAACACGGATGAAATAATGATGACTTTCAGAATAAACATCAGTCCATTTACTTTGAACGTACGACGAATGTAAGCAATGTTCGTTTCTGCAATGTAGTAGTAAGCCAGAATGGTCGTAAACGCGAAGAAGAATAGAGCGATTGCGATGAATGGTTTACCCACGCCAGGTAGTGCGCTTTCGATCGCCATCTGTGTAAACACAGGACCATTTGCACCAATATCCGCTGGTAGGTTTTGAACCAGGAATGTACCTTCAATCGCACCATTTACGTTGTACGCGCCAGTGATAAGAATCATGAACGCGGTTGCTGAACACACAAGTAGTGTATCGATGTAAATAGAGAAAGATTGAACAAGACCTTGCTGAGCTGGGTGATCAACACTCGCTGCTGCTGCTGCGTGAGGACCAGTACCTTGACCTGCTTCGTTGGAGTAGACACCACGTTTTACACCCCAGCCGATTGCTGCACCAACGCCTGCCATTGGTGTGAATGCGTCACCAATGATCATGCCGAAAATGCGTGGAACCTCACCAATGTTTAGAAGGATGATGACAAACGCAGTAATGATGTAAGCTAACGCCATAAATGGCACAACGACTTGGGTAAAGTTCGCGATACGCTTTACGCCACCAAAAATGATGAAAGCCAAAATGACACAAACAACCGTACCAGTGAAAATTTTAGCAAAACTGAAGGTACCAATAGCGGTTTCAATCATGTCACCTGAGCCAAATGCGGCTTCTACTGCGTTACCGATACTGTTCGATTGAACGCCAGGAAGTAGGACACCACAAGCAAAGATGGTCGCGATAGCAAAGATCCAAGCGTACCATTTTTGTCCCATTGCTTTCTCAATATAGTAAGCAGGGCCACCACGGAACTCGCCTTCGTCTTCTTCTTTATAAATTTGTGCAAGTGTTGATTCTGCGTATGCGGTTGCAGCGCCAAAGAAGGCTACGACCCACATCCAGAATACGGCGCCTGGGCCACCGAAACCGATAGCAGCAGCAACACCAGCAATGTTACCTGTACCTACACGGCCAGACAGTGAAACGGCAAGTGCCTGAAATGATGATATCCCTTTTGTTGAACTCTTCCCTGAAAGTAATAAGCGCCACATCTCAAAGAAGTGACGAATTTGTACAAAACGCGTCATGATTGAATAGAACAAACCTGCGCCAAGGCACAAATAGATCAGTACCGGGCTCCAAATAATTCCATTCAGAAAATCAACTAATGACTGCATGAGTATTTTCCCTGTTAGTTGTGTTTGTGGTTGTTTTTCACACAATACATTACCCTTTATGTAATGCAATTGTTAACTTTTTTAGCTACAAATCCTTTGTAGCGTGATGATGAACACAGAATGGAGAGTAGTTGTTAAAATTTGGTTCTTGTTGCTTATTTGCTCCTTTTAGGTAGAAGATTTGCCTGATGATTAATTATGCAGCACATTGTCATTTAAATGTGCTGCGATTTTGATGAGTTAAAAATGCCAGTGGTTATGCATTTTGTGGAGTAAGTGTCTGCCTGTTTTTTGTTCAGTCATGTCCTCAGGCGTAACGACAAAGGTTAAGCTCCGCATTATCCATCACTTTTGTTTTTTCACCTTTCATTACGCTTGCTAGCAATTGACCTGAACCACAAGCCATCGTCCAACCCAGAGTTCCGTGTCCGGTGTTAGTAAAAAGGTTATCGTATTTAGTCGCGCCGATAATTGGTGTGCCATCAGGCGTCATTGGCCTAAAGCCGCTCCAAAACTCAGCTTGGCTGAAGTCACCACAACGAGGAAAAAGATCACGGATGACCATTTCGATGGTGTTTTTGCGCTTTTGTGGAAGGGAAGCATCAAACCCTGCTAATTCTGCGGTGCCAGCTACGCGAATTCTGTCATCAAATCGAGTTATAGCGACTTTATAGGTTTCATCCATCACAGTAGATCGAGGAGAGAAGTGTTCATCTTCCATCGGGATGGTGAGTGAATAGCCTTTGACAGGGTAGACCGGAATATCAATATCGAGTTGCTTGAGTAGCGCTGTAGAGTAGCTGCCAGAGGCCACCACATATTGGTCTGCTTTAAATTGTCCTCGGTTCGTTTGGACACCTATGATCTTTTTGCCTACTGTAACCCAATTGCTTACTTCAGTATCGAACTCAAATCGGACACCGTGTGCCTTAGCAAGCTCTGTTAGTTGTTGGCAAAATTGATGGCAATCGCCCGTTTCGTCATCAGGTAGATGCAAGCCACCAACCAGTTTGTCTTTCACAAGTGCAAGCCCTGGCTCTTGTTCAATACATTGTTCGACGTCCATTAGCTTAAATCGGGTTCCGCTTTGTTCAAGGAGCTGCATGTCCTTTTCAATAGCTTGCAGCTGTTGATGTGTTCGGAATACTTGCAAGGTCCCAAACTGACGCCCTTGATACTCAATGGCGTGTTCTTGGCGTAACTGTTCTAAGCAAATACGGCTGTGGTTGGCGATCGAAAGCATGCGAGCCTTGTTAACTTGATAGCGAGGTAGGGTGCAGTTCGCGACCATTTTACTTGCCCAGCGGATCATGTCGGCATTCAGAGTGGGTTTGATTTTAAGTGGAGCATGCTCCTCCATTAACCACTTAATGGCTTTAACAGGAACACCAGGCGCAGCCCAAGGCGAAGAATAGCCATATGAGATCTGCCCGGCATTGGCGAAGCTCGTTTCCATGGCACTGCTTGCTTGGCGGTCAATGACGGTAACTTGATAGCCTGCTTGAGATAAATACCAAGCAGAGGTTAAGCCGATAACGCCGCTGCCTAATACGATGACTTCCATTGATGCACTCCACACATTTATCAGAGTGCTCAGTTTCTTTTCTTTACCTTTTGTTAACAATCGATATAAATTACACACAGCGTTTAGAAAAACTATAGGCTCAAGGATGAAAAGTAATCTGATAAGTGGTTTGTGTTTATTTAGCCAAGTCGCGGAGTACAACAGCTTTACTGGTGCTGCAAGACATTTACACCTCACCACTGGTGCCATAAGCCAACAAATTATTCATTTGGAAGCGTTATTAGGTTTTACTTTATTTGAACGCCATTCTCGCGGTATTCGTTTAACCGTAAAAGGCACTCAGTTACACCAAGCGACGCAGTTTCACTTTTCGGAACTGAGCAAATTGCTTGATGAGCTCAAAGTAGAAAAGCAAACCAATGAAATTCGTTTGAAGTTGACGCCTTCTTTTGCTTTCAAATGGTTAGTCCCAAAGCTCGAAAGCTTCCATCATGATAATCCGGATATCCAAGTACAAATCTTTGCGGAAGGTGCGCTGGTAAATAGTGAGATAAAAGACTATGACGTCGCAATTGACTATGGTCTTCATCCTTATAGAAATGCTAACGCGGAGCTGATTTTGGATGAGCATCTGCTACCGGTGATGAGTCCAAAATACCTTGAGGATCATGGCTGGCTAAAAACGTTGTTTGGTGAGCAAAAAAACTCAATGCCAGTGAAGCAATGGCAAGAGGCGACGCTACTACACGATGCGATGCCATGGGAAAAAGCGACGCGTGACTATGAGTGGCTATATTGGGCGTCAGCGATGGGGTTGGATTTTAAAACCGATATCGGACACTTTTTTAATCGAACGGATATGGCAATGTCTGCAGCCGAAGCAGGCGTTGGGATTGCGATGGCACGAATGGCACTGATTGAGGATGAATTGACGACAGAGCGTTTGGTTTCTCCATTCAAACCGATTCCTGCTAATGCAGGGTATTACTTGATCATGAACACACGTACGAATGCGACAGAAACGTTTCGTCACTGGTTACTTGGACAGTTGAAATAGCGTTTTATCTCTGTGATTCATCCCTACGTTATTTGTTGAAAAATTGGGCAATATAAGTTTTAAGCAAGGTAAGTGCTTTTCTTGCCGCTATTTGAGTGATGAAAGACAGGGAAGAACATGAAAGACGAAACGCTATCCATCCATTTTGGTTACGAAACTGACCCTACCACTAAATCTGTCGCGACGCCGATTTATCAAACAGTCGCGTACGAGTTTGACAACGCGCAGCATGGTGCTGATCTGTTTAACTTGGAAGTGCCGGGGAATATCTACACTCGCATCATGAATCCGACTAACGATGTTCTGGAAAAACGCATGGCAGCGTTAGAAGGCGGCATTGCTGGATTGGTCGTGAGTGCGGGGAGTGCAGCGATTAACTATGCGATTCTGACGTTAGCGCAAGCGGGCGATAACATCGTTTCTACGCCGCAACTTTATGGCGGTACTTATACCTTGTTTGCGCACATGCTCCCAAATCAAGGTATTCAGGTGAAGTTTGCTAAAGATGACAAGCCAGAAAGTTTGGCCGAATTAATTGATGAAAATACCAAAGCGGTGTACTGCGAGAGCATTGGGAACCCTGCGGGCAATATCATCGATTTAGAACGTGTGGCGGAGCTTGCTCACGCACAAGGCGTGCCTGTGATTGTGGATAACACCGTCGCGACGCCAGTGCTGTGCAAACCCATCGAGTTCGGTGCGGATATCGTAGTTCACTCTCTCACTAAATACGTTGGTGGGCATGGCACCACATTGGGTGGCGTGATTGTGGATTCAGGTAAATTCCCTTGGGCGCAGCACAAAGACCGCTTTCCTGTTTTCAACCAACCAGAACCTTCTTACCACGGCGTGGTGTATACCGAAGCGTTTGGTGAGGCGGCATTTATCGGGCGTGCGCGTACCGTACCACTGCGTAATACCGGAGCCGCATTATCACCGATGAATGCATTTATGCTTATGCAAGGGCTAGAAACGTTACCGCTGCGTATGGAGCGCCATACCGAGAACACACTCAAAGTGGCTGAATTCTTGGAACAGAATGACAAAGTCAGTTGGGTAAGTTATGCCGGATTGCCAAGTTCTGAACACTTCCATCTCGCCGAAAAATACATGAAAGGTAAGCCTTCTGCGATTTTGTCGTTTGGTTTAAAAGATGGTTATGACGCTGGTGTGCGTTTTTATGATGCTTTGAAAATCTTTAAGCGTTTGGTGAACATTGGCGATGCAAAATCATTGGCTTGTCATCCTGCATCGACGACTCATCGTCAATTGAGCGAAGCAGAACAAAAACAAGCTGGTGTGTCTCCAGAGATGATTCGTTTATCGGTGGGTATTGAACATATTGACGATATTCTAGCCGATTTAGAACAGGCACTAAACGCGTAAACGATTCTGTTTTTAGCTTTGGGTTACCCATAGGCCAGCCTTTAAAAAAGCTGGCCTATTTTTATTTTATTGTTTAAATATCAAGGGTTTTGGTGTTTTTGGTTTGTGGCATTCCAAAAGCTCATAGAGGGTGAGATTTATTCTCTTGTCACGTTTGGGTTTGTTCCTGATGATGTGTGCAAGTATTACACATTGGAAGGGACTCAAATGTCTTACGTATTTCACCGTCATTGCCATGCCACGCTACCAATCATCGATAGAGGTGAAGGTGTTTATCTATTCGATAAGCATGGAAAGCAGTATCTCGATGCTTGTGGTGGTGCTGCGGTATCAAACCTTGGCCACAGTCATCACGCCGTTAAAAAAGCCATGTTGGAACAGATCGAGCGAGTGCCATTTGCTCATACTGGATTTTTTACTAGTGACAACAGTGAGCGCCTAGCAGAATTGATTTGTCAGCATATGCCTGAACAGTTCAACCATGTGTATTTAGTCAGTGGAGGATCAGAAGCGGTGGAGTCGGCACTAAAAATGGCGCGGCAGTATTTCGTGGAATCAGGTAAGCCAGAGAAAAAGCAATTCATCGCGCGTCAGCAAAGTTATCACGGTAATACCTTGGGGGCTCTGGCTGTCGGAGGTAATGAATGGCGACGTGAACCGTTCAAACCCATCTTACACCCGAGCCATCATATCGCCCCTTGCTATGCTTATCGTTATCAGCAGAGTCATGAGTCGGAATTGGATTACTCATTGCGAGCGGCGAATGAGCTAGAGGCAAAAATTCTTGAGTTGGGGGCTGATAATGTCATGGCTTTTGTCGCTGAGCCCATTGTGGGAGCCACCGCTGGAGCTGTGCCTGCCACACAAGGTTACTTCAAGCGTATTCGCGAAATATGCGACCAATACGATGTGTTATTGATCTTGGATGAAGTCATGTGTGGCGTTGGACGCAGTGGCAGTTTTTTTGCGTTTGAGCAAGAAGAGGCAGAACCCGATCTGGTGTGTATGGCTAAAGGGCTTGGTGCGGGTTATCAACCTATTGGCGCGGTGGTTGCGAATGATCGAGTCTATCAAGCTATTGCTGATGGAAGCGGTTTTTTCCAACATGGTCATACTTTTATGGCGCACCCTGTGGCGTGCGCTGCTGCCGTGGCGACCATTCAAACCATCTTCCAAGATAATTTGTTAACGGCGGTGAATCGGCAAAGTGCTTTGCTGCGTAATGAGCTTACTTCTGCATTGGCCCATTTACCGTACATTGGCGACATTCGTGGTAAAGGTTTGTTTTTTGGCATTGAGCTGGTGGCGGATCAAGAAAGCAAGGCGCCTCTGAGTAAAGCCACATTGGCAGACAAACGCATCAAACAGCGAGCAATGGAAAATGGCTTAATGTGCTATCCAATGGGCGGAACGATTGATGGCGTTAATGGGCACCATATCTTGCTTGCGCCGCCATTCATTATTCAGCCTCACCATATTGATGAGCTAGTTGGCAAACTCTCATTAACGCTAAAAGAGGTAGCGAAGGAATGGAATTAGAAAATCGATCTATACGAGAGCCTATCGCTATTATCGTGGCCCCAAACGGTGCAAGAAAAACTAAGCACGATCACGCCAGCTTACCCATGACAACAGACGAACTGGTTGCAGAGGCTATCGCTTGTCAAACGGCAGGGGCTGCCATGATCCATTTGCATGCTAGAGACGCCAACGGACGTCATTCATTAGACATCGACGACAACATGGCAATTTACCATGCCGTGAAAGAAGCGGTGGGACAAAACATGATGGTACAGCTCACCACAGAGGCGGTGGGCTTGTATTCTCCGCCACAACAGATGGCGTTAGTTAAAGCTGTGAAACCAGAAGCGGCTTCTTTTGCATTGAGGGAGTTAATCCCTGATCGCGCAAGTGAGAAAGAAGGGCATGCCTTTTTCCATTGGGTGGCAGAACACAACATCGTGAGCCAAATTATTCTCTACGATGCAACCGACATTGAACGTTATTTCCAACTGCGTGATGCGGGCGTGTTACCTAAAACGCATCAGCATGCATTAGTGGTGTTAGGGCGTTATCACCAAGCTCAACAGTCTTCGCCATGGGATTTACGAGGTTTGAATTTGGCGCGTTTTGTCGAGGAAGAAATTCGATGTGCCATTTGTGCTTTTGGCGCGCGAGAGCAAGACTGTTTAGCGAGTGCGATGTTACTTGGATTCGATGTGAGAGTGGGGTTTGAGAATAACCACGTCGATGTGGCAGGCGAATTAGCAATCAGTAACGCGGCTCAGGTGGAAGCTCTACGCGATGTGGCGCATCGCTTTGCTATTCCTTTACACAGTGCGCAAAGTTTGCGTTCAGCTTTGAAGTAAATCTGCTCGCGGAAAAGAAAAAAAAGAAGAAAGGAAAGTAAAAAGGCTCCATCGGAGCCTTTTCGGTATTTGTCGTTAGTTCTCAGTTTGCGCTACAGGTTGACGAGCGGGGTGTTTGATAAACACCGCGACAACAGCCGCTATCGCTAATGCAAAACAGTAGTAAGAATTGGCAACTACTTCAAGTGGCGAGAGGTTGAACACGGAACCTAGCAGCAATACTTGAGCACCGTAAGGCAACACGCCCTGCACCACGCATGAGAAAATGTCTAATAAGCTTGCTGAGCGGCGAGGAGAGACATTATTCTCTTCCGCCAGTTGGCGAGCAACGCTGCCCGATACAATGATGGCTACGGTGTTGTTTGCCGTACAGCCATTGACCATTGAAACCAAACCTGCAATACCTAGCTCGCTTGCACGACTGTTCGCATGCTTAGAGTGGCTAGAGCCAAACGCGTGGATAAGGCTACTAACGAAATTTGTTAGAAAAGCAAGACCACCTTGGCGACGCATCAGTTCACTCAAACCACCAATCAGCATGGATAACAAGAAGATCTCTTGCATGTTACCAAAGCCTTTATAAACGTCTTGGGCTAGATTAGTCAGTCCGTAATTGTCAATTGATGCCAAGCTCACGCCGCCAGCCAAAAGGATACCAATCGACAGAACCACAAACACATTCACACCAGATACCGCTAGGATCAAAATAGTGATGTACGGCAAGACTTTTAGCCACTCAATATCGCCAGTTGCAGGCACTTGAGTCGCGGTGCTGTTGAAAGCGAACACTGCAATCGCGATCAACGCGGCAGGCAAAGCAATACGAATGTTCTCTTTAAACTTGTCTTTCATCTCACAACCTTGAGAGCGTGTCGCCGCGATCGTGGTGTCAGAGATGATAGAAAGGTTGTCACCAAACATAGCGCCGCTCAGCACAACGCCTGCGGTTAACGGTAAGCTCATCCCGGCTGATTCAGCAATGCCTAAGGCTACGGGTGCAACGGCTGCGATGGTACCCATCGAAGTGCCCATTGCTGTTGCGATAAAAGCAGAAATCAGAAAAATGCCCGGTAAAATCATACTGGTTGGAATTGCGGATAAACCAAGGTTCACCGTTGCATCAACACCGCCAGAGGCTTTTGCTACCGCAGCAAAGGCACCAGCAAGCAGATAGATCATACACATTGCGATGATGTCTGGGTGGCCAACACCACGCATGAAGTGTTCGATTGAGCGGTTAAGTTTCTCTTTACTTAAAAGAAACGCAATGATGATGGCTGGTAATACCGCGATGGGTGCAGGCAGCTGGTAGAAGGCAAATTCCACGCCTTGCAAAGATAAGTAAGTGCCTACGCCAATAAATAGCGCAAGGAATACAATTAATGGGATCAGTGCGACCGCAGACGGTGCAACTGTTTTAGTTGTTTGTTGGGAACCGGACATGTAAACGACAATGTTAATAATAAGAGAGAAGAGCAGACTAATATCACATTTACGCATTGTCAACGTCTAGACGTCTAAATGGCTGTTTAAATTTTACACGTAAAGAAAAAGATAAAAGCTCGTGTTGCGTATCTCACTGATACCACGAGCTTTAGTTATGCGCTAATGAAGAGACTGTCGTTATTGCATTGATTTGGCTTTTTTGCGTTTAACAATACCTAAAACCATCCACGTAAATAAGACAGCAGCAAATGCCCATACCAGATATTTGTATTCGGTGTACAGGTTGCTCAACACGCTTAAATGTTCAAATGCAAAGTGAGTTAACAAGCTGAATACCAATACCCAAACCGTCGCCGCGAGGGCGTTACCGAGCAAAAACTCTCTACGTGGCATTTTCGCGATACCGCATGCAAGAGGCATAAATTGCTTCATTCCTTCAATAAAGCGGCTGACCACCAAGCACGTAGGGCCGTATTTCTGGATAGTCAATTGAAGCGTTTGCATCTTCGGGCCGGAAATGTAGCCTTTTTTATCTAACCACCCCTCAAAGTAATAACCGATTAAGTAGCCACAGGTATTACCAAAAAAGCAGCTCAGCCACGATACCATCATTACCATACTTAGGTTCATGACTTGTTCTGACGAGAGCAAAGATGCCGCGATCATCAGTGATTGACCAGGCATCGGGATACCTATCCCTTCTAGAAATATACTGACAATCAGCGCAACGTAGCCGTATTGCTCAAGCAAAGGCTTCATTGACATGAGAAGTTCGTTAATATGTTCCAAAAGCTTTCCCCTAATAAAAGCGGAACGAAGTTGGAGTGATACTCCGAATGTCCTATTGGGTCAATTCTTGTTTCTCACCGTTGAGAAAAACTGACATGCCTCTGATAATTGCGCAGAATCAACCTGCAGCTGGCTTTACTCGCCGCCACGCTCTTTGGTAGCGGCGAACTAGGGAGATCCTTATGACTCTTTGGCTTTGGTGAATGCGCCATACAAATCAAGGCGGCGATGACGTAAGTTGGTGACAGAGCCTTCGGTATTAAGCTGTTTCAACTTAGTCAAATCAACATCAGCGAAGATTATCATTTCGGTGTTGGCGCTTGCTTCTGTCAAGGTCGCATCGTGTGGGAAATAGATATCCGACGGTGAGAATACGGCAGATTGTGCGTACTGGATATCGACATTATCAACACGAGGTAAGTTGCCGACACTGCCCCCAATTGCAACGTAGCATTCGTTTTCGATGGCTCGTGATTGGGAACAGATTCGTACTCGTTGGTAGCCATTTTTTGTGTCTGTCCAGAAAGGAACGAACACAATTTGTGCGCCTTGCTCGGCGAGCATTCTTCCCAACTCTGGGAACTCGCTGTCATAACAAATCAGTATGCCGACTTTGCCTGCATCGGTTTCGAACACCTGAACATTGTCACCACCGTCGATCACCCAGTCTTTTTGCTCATGGGGCGTGATGTGAATCTTATATTGAGCGTTTATTTCACCATCTCGTTGCAGTAAGTAGGCCACATTATACAACTTGCCATCTTCGATGACGGGCATACTGCCAGCAATAATGTTGATGTTGTAGGTGACTGCCATCTGCGAGAAGCGGTTTTTGATCTCTTCTGTAAAGCTAGCCAAAAAGCGAATTGCTTCGACGGAATTTTGGTCGTTTTGCAAGCCCATCAGCGGCGCGTTAAAGAATTCAGGGAATAGGGCGAAATCGGCTTTGTAGTTCGCAAGAGAAGAAATGAAGAACTCAGCCTGATCGAGCAAGTCCTCTAAGTCATTCATGGCGCGCATTTGCCACTGCACAACACCAATACGAATCAGCGTTTTTTCTACATCATGGACGGATTGAATATCCTCTTCGTAGAAGAAGTTATCCCACTCCAGTAGAGTTGCGTAGCCTTTAGAAGCACTATCCTCTGGCAAGTAACCACGCATAATACGCTTTACATCGAAGTCATTTGCAAGCTGAAAAGACAAAATAGGATCGTGAAGCTCACGGCGTTTTATCTTGTCGATGTATTCAGCCACGCTCAATTCGTCAGCATATTTGTGGTAATTCGGGATGCGGCCACCGGCCAAAATTGCTTTGAAGTTCTTACTCCGGCAAAGTTCTTTACGCGCATCATACAGACGGCGACCTAAACGCAGTCCACGGTAGTCCGGGTGAACAAATACATCGAGACCATACATGGCGTCACCGGTCACTTGGTTTTGGATGACGTTGTTCTCGGTGATGATGTCGGTGTATAGGTGAGGAAGTGAAAATCGGTTGTAGTCCACTTTGATTGTTAGCGCTGCGCCGACAATTTTTCCGTTATCCTCAATACAGATTTGTCCATCAGGAAACTGATGAATGAGATCCATGATGGTCAGGCGTGGCCATGAGCCACCAACATCAGGAAAAACAAGGTCCATTAATTCCGCGAGCTCTGGGTAATCGGTCGGCTCAATGGTGCGTAAAGAGAGTCTTGGCGTGTTGCTGTCCATATCCTACTATCCATTTATCCTTTTTAAATAGTATGGATGAGAATGCCATAAATTTGAGCAGACAGATACCGAAGTCTTTGAGTTGTTTTGGTTTACCTAAACGAGCTTAAAGAAACAACATTAACTTAGCTTGCTCTTCAGCCATTCGTGAAACACCGCTACTTTTTTAGCCGAAAGGCGATAATTTGGGATCATCACGTAATAACCATAACCGCTCTGTAAAGTTAGGTTGAGAATATGTTGGATATCCCCTCTTAAAATAGAATTCTGCGCCATAAAATCAGGAAGTAAGGCGAGTCCTTTTCCCATTTTGACGGCTTCGTAAGCTAGGTAAAAATGTTCAAAGCCTACAGAGTGATAGGTAACGGTTGATTCTACTGCATGTGCCGCCTTAAATTGCTCCCACAACTGAGGACGAGTGATTTGAGGTATCAGCGGATAGTCGCTAACAGCGTGCACATTCTTGAGTGCAGGAGCGTTAGTACCGACCAATAGTAGTATTTCTTCGCATAGTAAGTGGCTGTATTCATAATGCGTGGATAATGGAAGGCAGCGAATATGTAAGTCACTTTCGTTGCTCGAATCTTTGACGTTCCCATCCCCAGTACAGACTCTTACTCGGATGTTAGGATGTTGCTGGTGGAAGTCATCAATATTAGGTATCAACCAAAGACTGGCAAAAGAAGGGGTTACGTCCACGGTGAGTAATTCTTGCTTTGAATCTGACTGGATTAAGTTGGCAGTTGCATGCTGAATAAGCTCCAAAGCTTCTGTGACTTGCGGCAGATAACGCTTGCCTTCTTCGGTTAACTCAATACCACTCGCCCTTCTTTGTATTAAAGGTAAACCCACCAATTGCTCCAGCGATGCGATTTGTTTGCTTACTGCGCTTTGCGTAATACATAGGGCATCCGCTGCTTTAGAGAAACTGAGGTAATTAGAGACCGCGACAAACGTCCTTAATGCTCGAATAGAAGGGTATTCACTGCCTTTTAACATACTTCAGTTCCATTAAACTCTGCTTAGGCAAAGAGTAGAGTATTCACGGCTTGAAGCAAAGTAAGATGCAACGTATGTGTGATTAGCTTCCTTTCTTATAAAAACTAGCTAAGCGTTTTTTGACTGATTAATCTACAAGAGTATTTTAGATGTTTATTTAATTTCTTTGAAAAATCTACAAATTGACAAGAATCTTTTTCACATCATCGATTAACCTCAATTTAGTATTGTTTATATAAAGTAAACAGACAGATCTTTTTTTCTGTTTTTGTTCGGCGTTCTTTAGAGGATTGTCAGTATTATATAAAATTAAATATATTTTTCATTAATTTAAAGTTGGCATTGCATTTGCTCTTTACTATTCGAACCTTCAATGGAACTTATATTAGGAGAACGAAATGAAAAGCAATGTTGTTACTTTGATTAGCCTTTTTTCTTTAGCAACGTTTAGTACTTTATCACATGCTGCGGACTCCAACGATCATGGTGTATATGTTGGCGCCAACTACGGTTACTTAAAAGTTGATGGACAAGATGACTTTGATGATGACAGCGATGTTATTCAAGGTTTAGTTGGTTACCGTTTTAATCCTTACTTAGCGTTGGAAGGTGGTTACATTGATTTCGGTAGCTATGGTAATAACCTAGCAAATGCCGAAACGGACGGCTATACAGCGGCTCTAAAAGTTACCGCTCCCATTGCTGATCGTGTCGACCTTTACGCAAAAGGCGGTCAAATGTGGTACTCGACGGATTACAACGTTGCGGGCTTCCAAGGCAACAAAGATGATGAAGGTGTATTCGCTGGTGCCGGTGTGGGTTTTAAAGTTACTGATAACTTCTTAGTTAACGCAGAATATATGTGGTACGACGTAGAACTCAATGCGGAGAATGTCGCGAACGGTGCAAACACGGAAACAGACTTTAACCAAGCATCACTAGGTGTAGAGTATCGCTTCTAATATAGTTAGCCGTGCTGGACTCAATAAAAGTGCGAAGCAAAATAGCTTCGCACTTTTATTATTTATCATTCAAATAATTTAAGACCGATGAAGCGTATATATAAAACGATGGCTAATTTATTTTATTGTTACTCCAGGGTATTTAATACGTTACTAGCATGACTGCCTAGCCTTTTTACTAACCTTGAAAAACAAAGCTTTATTGCTCTACAAGTAATATTAGATAGGTTAATTTCCGCATTGCCTGACATTACATTTATGTGGCCTATAATACCGCGTACGTGTTCGTTACGTTCATTTTTTAGCTCTGAAATTAGCTAATTGAACCCAAGTAGCAAGGCCTACGGTCGCATCTGTTGTATTATATGACCCAGACCTGAAATTCTTAGTAAAGTCAAAGTTGAAGAGACTATTTTACTTACCCAACCATCAGTCATCCGAGCGTTATATCTCTTGTTGAAGTCAAGAAATACGTTGCGTTCTAGATAAGTTTAAGGCTTAGATTGTAGTGCCGATCACTCATTACTTGTAGCGTTATTGACATAACCCGGAACAGATTTTTTCCTAGTCCATGAGCGTGGAAGTCGATACCAGAACCTCCTTCTAACCGATACTCAATGCCCCCGTGAATGAATGGCCAAAGAGGAGGCATAGGAACTGGAGTTGCATCATGAGTGCATTATTTAATTTCCATACAAGTCAGAGTCTATATAACCAAATAAGTTACATTGGCTGTTCACGTAGTAGTCATCGTTTTCTTCATCATCAATTGAAAAAGCAAAGTACTTAAGAGGGTTCTCAGTGTCACAAGCAAGGTTAGCCATGTTATTTTTTACGTAATCCTCTATTTTATAACCATCAAAGCTTCCTTCCCAAATAATAGTACTTTCATCATTGCTGAGTTCTGCGACTAAAACAATAGTTACATAGCGATCAATGAGAGGAGTGCTTATGACGTCTTTATTTTCATAGACTGGAGAAAACTCAAAGCGACCAGTACTGTCTGTGAATGTTGATAAGTCTATTGATTTCCCTGACATGCTTAAACCAATACTAAGGCTAACCTTTAGGCTACTAAGTGGTTTTCCTTTCTTTGTTAACACACCATTGATTTGCGGTGTGTATTGATTAACGTGTTCGTCATTCAATTTACTTTCTTCAAAATTCATTACAATGCTCACTAATATGACTGTAATAATTCCAGCAACTTAATTTTTCACAACAATATTTTCATTTTGAAATTTAAAAATCTATATATGTTGTGTTTCTGTTCAATATCTAAGGTTAACTTTGTGATTAGAGTTACATTATTTTTTGTAACTACTGTTTGTAGTCATTACATCTATAGAGTTGTAATGAAACAAGCGAGTAGGGACTAACAATGAATACATCAATCAATTCATCGAGGGAGATGAGTATAGACTTTAGACTTAGATCTAGTTATCTCTTAGAAAGGATAGGTAAGCAGAAGACTTTTAAGTTGCAGGGCTTTTAGTACCATGCTTTCTGCCTTTTTGATTAGTACTTATGAACTTCTTGTTTACTGATTAATACTCAACGAGTTTGTAAACCTACATGGGCCAAAGGTATGCGGTAATCCATGTAGTAAGATTTCAGAAAGCATGAATGTTTGAAAAAAGAGACTATTTTAGTTGATACAAAAAAGGCCACCCGAAGGTGGCCTTTTCCAAACGTTTGGTGGAGCTGGCGGGAGTTGAACCCGCGTCCGAAAACCGTTCATCATTGGTACTACATGCTTAGTCGATCTTTAATTTCGCCACCCACCTGCGAACCGACACGCTAATGAATGACTAGCCTGAATTAAAATTCGCCGTTCATCTCTCAGGCGGGAGAATCCGGGCTAGCGCGTTTGGGTTTGATCCCTCGTTGATCCCCGTCTTACGTGCGGAAGCTAGGGCGAGAGAGCTCTTAGCAGGTTATTAAGCTGCTAGTGCGTAGTTTTCGTCGTTTGCGACTATTTTTTTGCGGTTTGTTAACGAGGCCTACCGCACCTCGGCATGCACCTCAGACTTCTGAATTCCCGTCGAATCCTAAATCAGCCCCAGGTAATATTCGCATAGTAACAGAAAAGCATTGGCTGTCCAGTACTATGCGTTTAAGTGGTCAAGATTAACGCAGCGCGCTCTTCATTACGCGTGCTTTTTCTCTTGCCCAGTCTTTTTCTTTTAGATCCGTACGTTTATCGTGCAGCTTTTTACCTTTTGCTACGCCAATTTTTAGTTTCACCCAAGAGCGAGACCAGTACAGTGAGAGGGCCGTTAATGTCATACCTTCACGGTTTACACGTCCGAATAGGTTATCCAGCTCACGACGACTCATTAGTAGTTTACGCACACGTGTAGGGTTCGCCACAACGTGTGTCGATGCCTGATTTAAAGGAGTGATTGTCATGCCACTCACAAAGGCTTCACCGTCACGCATAAATACGTAACTTTCAGAAATATTGGCTTTACCTTGGCGAAGGGCTTTCACTTCCCAACCTTGGAGCTCCAAGCCAGCTTCGATTTCATCATCGATGAAATACTCGTGGCGAGCTTTTTTATTCAGCGCGATAGTATTGCTACCCGCTTTTTGTTTCGTTTTTTTCTTTGCCATAATAGCGTCATTATACGGGTTGGATATCGGATAGGAAATCCTTTTATTTGCGCAATCGTGGAATAAAAGTAAAATTGGCGAGTAGCTTTAAATCTGTACATGTATCGATAGGAGTATGTATGAAGCAAGTCAGCCGTTCTGCGCTTGTGTCTTTTAGCGCCGAACAGATGTTCAATCTGGTTAATGATGTTGCTAAATACCCTGAATTTCTGCCTGGTTGCTCGGGCTCTAGAATCATTGAGTCTTCGGGGAATGGTATGGTGGCTTCTGTCGATGTGGCGAAGGCTGGAATCAGCAAAACGTTTACGACTTCAAATGAGTTGATCCCCGGTCAGGCAATTATGATGAACTTGGTGGATGGCCCGTTTAAGACGTTGCGTGGTGGTTGGATTTTTACCGCGTTAGATGAGCAAGCTTGCAAGGTGGAACTAAAGCTTGAGTTTGAATTCTCAAGTAAAATGATTGAGATGGCCTTCGGTAAGATTTTTAACGAGCTTACTAGTAATATGGTAAATGCATTTACTAAACGCGCAAAACAGGTCTACGAGTGTTATGAGTATTGAGTCAGATATGATTCACGTTGAGGTTGTCTACGCTCTTCCTCATGAACAGCGTGTATTTAACTTAGTGGTAAATAATCACGCAACGGTAGAAGATATCATTCGACAATCCGGTGTATTGGAGTTGTACCCTGAAATTGATTTGTCCAAGAACAAAGTGGGTGTGTTTAGTCGTAACGTGAAGTTGGATGCGACCGTTCGAGATCGAGATCGAATAGAGATTTATCGTCCGTTACTTGCCGATCCGAAAGAGATTCGCCGTAAGCGGGCGGAGCAGGCTAAAACCGAGGGGAGTGCAGACCCAGTCACCGGTGGCAAGCCTAGTTCTGTACGTAAAAATAAGCAGGATTAATATTAACCCAATAGCTCATGTGAGTTACTCAAAGTTTGACTAACATGATTTCTATATAATAAAAAACCTCCCAAACGGGAGGTTTTTTTGCAAAAGTCAGTTTACTGAATTTGCTCGTAAAATGCGTCACTTTTTGGAAAGTCACCACTGATGTCTGCGAGCGTGCCTTGGTCATTAAAGTTTACAATCAGATCTTTCTGTACTGGTTCGCCATGGCCAGGAGTATGATGATAGATGTAATACCAAGTGTTTGGATAGCCGTTTTCAATAAGCATTGGCGACCCTAATACGAAGCGAACCTGTGCTTTAGTCATCCCAAACTTTAATTTATCAACCGCACTTTGTTCTACATAGTTGCCTTGGTTGATATCAATACGATAAACCAGTCTTTCCAATACCGAACATCCTGTCAGCAATGTCATTGCTAATGGTACGGCAACTAACCACTTCTTTAATTGCATAATAATTTCTTAGTAACCTTTAAAATACTGCGCTGATAATAAACAAGCTCGACGCAGATGTAAAAAGCTATGCGTCGTATGGTAGACAATCTGACAACGAATTTTGAGTTGAGTTGCATTTATTCACCGATATTAGACGGTAAATGTCACCACATGACGTATTAGTTAGGTGACGAAGAGCAAATTTCAATCGGAAGTAGGGTGATGGACGCTTTCAGCGGTGAGCCAAGCCTAGTGACTCGTTAGTCGGTTTTGGCGAATTCGCGTAATGCATCACCTGAAAAACGATAATACTCTTTTTCATGAATTAGTGTTGCACCAATTGAGCGGTAAAACTGACCTGCGGTAGGGTTACTACTTTCAGCTGTCCAGTCCAACCTTTGGCATCCACACTTGATCGCCAAAGATGCCAGATACTTCATTAACTTGAGACCAACCCCTTTTCCTCGAACCTTCGAAGATACGAACAGATCTTTTAAGTACATCTGCCCTGAGAGTTTTGGGGCAGGGAACATGACGGTATAAGATGCAAAGCCTACGACGTCATCATTATCGTAAACCGCAATGATATTAACACCAGAATGTTCAGAGAAGACTTGGCTCTTTAGATAATGGACCAGATCGTGTTTTGATGAAGCTTTTTCTTTGAAGTAGTAATGTTCTAACTCAATAAAAATAGGGATGAGATCTAAGCAGTTGGTTTTGTGTATTGCTCTGATATCCATATCTCATCCCTTGTCGATTTATTAAGCGGCGATAAGCAGTTCTTTTGCGTTTGCCAACGTTGAGTCGGTTATTTGACTACCACCAAGTAAGCGAGCTAATTCTGCCACACGTTGTTGTTCATCTAATGCGTGCATTTGGGTTTCGGTTTGGCCTGCTTTGGTTTGCTTAGCAACAAACATTTGTTGATGGCCGCATCCGGCAACTTGAGGGAGGTGAGTGACACACAATACTTGAGTAGATTCGCCAAGCTTGCGTAGCATTTTGCCCACTACGGCAGCTGTTGGGCCACTAATACCTACGTCCACTTCATCGAAGATTAAACTTGGTGTATCTACTTTCTGAGCGGTGATCACTTGGATAGCTAGAGAGATACGTGATAGCTCACCGCCTGACGCAACTTTTGCTATAGGTTGCAATGGTTGTCCCGGGTTGGTCGATACTAAGAAGCACACGCTGTCCATGCCAAGCGGCGATGGGTGCGTGTTGTCATTGCTAACTTCGATACTGAATACTGCTTTCTCCATGCTCAATTCGTGCATGCTTTGTGTGATCAGTTTGTTCAGTTCTTTTGCGTAACGGCTGCGTGATTTGTGCAGTTTTTCTGCTTGTGTTAGAAAGCTTTGGTACTTGTGTTCTACTTCTTGAGCAAGTTCATCTAAACGTTCATCGGAGCAATCTAACGCTTCTACTTGGGCCAGAAGATCTTGATGATGCTGGTAGAGTTCTTCTGGCATTACGTGGTGTTTACGAGCTACAGACATCACTTTAGAAAAACGTTCTTCTACATAAGCCATACGAGCTGGATCAACATCGATGCCATCTAAGTAGCTGCGTAATTCATTCTTCGTTTCTTCAAGTTGAATCATCGCTTCTGACAGCATGTTAGGTAGCTCAGATAGCTTTTCATCTAATTCGGCTAATTGAATTAGGGAGTGATTGGCCGATTGCAAAATACCAAGCGCATTGACTTCTTCACCTTCGTAAATAAGTTCGATGGCTTGCTGACAGGTAGTGGCGAGTTCACCACTGTTGGATAGTCGTTTATGCTCTTGCTCGAGCTCTGCAAATTCTTCTTCACCTAGCGATAACTCATTCAGTTCTTTGATTTGGTATTCAAGCAACTGTTTTTGCGCCTGGTTTTGCTGGCTATTTTCTTTTAGCTGCTTGAGGTTATTATCCGCCTGACGCCAATGCTGGTAAGCACTTCGTGTGCTTTTTAGTAGGTTTAAATGCCCAGCATATTGGTCGAGCATGGCCATTTGGTGCTCACTTTTCATCAATTGATGATGAGCGTGCTGCCCATGGATATTGATAAGTAGCTGCCCTAGAGATTTGAGTTGTGATAGTGGAACAGGGCTGCCATTAATGAAGGCTCTTGAGCGGCCTTCTTTTGTGATAATACGACGCAAAATACACTCACTGCCATCTAGCAGATCGTTATCTTCTAACCAACGTGTTGCATGTAAGTTGTTGTCCAATAAAAAAGCGGCGCTAACTTCGGTTTTCTCTTCACCTTGTCGCACCATGCCGGCATCGGCTCGTCCGCCTAAGCAGAGCCCTAAAGCATCGATAGCAATGGATTTACCCGCGCCTGTTTCACCTGTAATGGTGGTCATGCCCTTAGAAAGCTCGAGTTGTAAAGACTTAACAATCGCAAAATTATTAACACTTAGATGAGCCAGCATTTTATTTACCTGTATAACTGAACAATACTGTATAAGGGAACAGTATATACTGTTTCTTTATACAGTAAAGTCAGGTAGGGAAAATTTTCTTTGTAGGCTGTTTTTTTGTGATGAAGTGGGAAAAATGAGCCGATGTGATTACAACGACTCATTAAAATTGAACAGGTTACGGACGAGTTGGGTTAATCGTTAGTGGTTCTAGTGTGACGACTGCATTCACACCTGCACCTGGGTGATCTACGTATGAAGTATCTTGCATTAGAGTGTAGTAAACGTCGACGAAGTCATCATCATTCGTGAGTACACCATCGGGGATAGTGTCGATGATCTTGTTCGTGATTTGCGGAATAATCGCGTAAGCCTGAACTTCTGGATCTGGAATCGCTTTCAATACTTCTTCGGCAACTTGAACAAGGAGTTTTGCCAATTGTTTATAGTCTGTGCCGTCATCTTGCTCCATGAGCACAATGTCTGCCGCACCCCAGCGGTAACGAGACCAGTGAATAATGATCTGATTTGGATAGTAATCTTGGTTATCGTAGTCTAAGTATGGAAGCTCCACCAAATCGAGAGTAGGTTCATCACGACTTGGATTGACGCCCGTTACGATAGCGTAGATTTCTGCCTTGCCAGAGATCCAAGGTTCTTTGTCATCGGCTAGACGGATCTTTTTCAACTGCGTGGTTTGAATTGGAGCCGCTTCGCCCACTGCGCTACTTGACAATAGCGGTGTATTTTGGCGTTGTTCATCAGCAATATATGGTTGAACTAAAGCTGGTTGACCGAGTTTTTTCATCTCAGCTTGCATAGCTTGCAAGCCTGCTTTTAGCTCTGCAGAGCTATTGTTATCAACGACAAGTACAGGTACCTCAGGGAGCTGGTAAACATCGAGTTGATGGATGTTGCCATAAACATCAAATGCTTCGATGTATTGCCAATTCTCATCATCACCACTTGGTTCAAATGCAAATAATGGCTCGACCTCGCCACTTTGCCATGCTGTTATCATGGCTTCATTTGCCAAGCGAACTTCTAACAACTGATCAGAGTATTCAGAAATACCTTTCCAGCTACGAATTTGAGTGTCAGCTTGTACAAGCTGGCGGCTGAACTCTGAGTTAGGGTTTTGCTTAACAAATGCTGATACAGACACGTTAGTCTGTTGCGGAGTAATATCTCTTCTCAGCATGGGTTCAATGGCAGCATAATTCTCACTCAATTGTTGAGCTAGGGCCCGTTTCGTCTTAGTGATATCTTCCGCTTTTGCATTGGACACACTGTTGACTTGCGTTTCCTCTGATTGGCAGCCAATAAGTGCTAATGTACTGAGAACAGACAGAATGATGGTTTTCTTCATAATATGTCCTTTATTGATTGTATGAAATAGAGTTAATACTCTATTCATGGTGAGAATATCACCGGACATAGATCATTGAATTTGCTTTTCTATCTTTTGTGTAAAGTTTGCCCACAGGATCAAAATTTATAAGCTTCTCTTTAATGATGACAAATATCGTGTCGCCTCACTACTTTGTGTCTATTTCTTGTCTAAGAAAGCCAAAAGCCAAAAGCCAGTAGCAATTGAGCTGCTGGCTTTTTTATTGAAGTTATTACCCTGAGTAACAAGTGTTAGAACAATTTACTAGACCAGCCAAGCTTATTCCGTAAGACGTGATAGTAGCTGTAGTCTTTTGGATGGATGAGCTTTAGTACATTTGGACTTTGATAGATGTGAATTTCGTCGCCAGGGGTAACTGGAAGTGAGACTTGTCCATCACAGCTAACTTCTTGTGTTCCACGGTTTTCTGGTGATACCACCAATTTAATTCGACGTTTTCCATCAACCACCAAAGGTCGACTCGACAATGTATGCGGGAACATTGGCACGAGTGAAATGGCATTCAAGCTAGGAGAAAGAATTGGGCCGCCGCCAGAAAGTGAATATGCCGTCGAGCCAGTCGGAGTGGAGACAATCAAACCGTCGGCCCGTAAAGAGAAGGCGAAGCTTTCATCTATGTACACTTCAAATTCAATCATATGGGCAATTTGCCCTGGGTGAAGTACGGCTTCGTTTAGCGCAGCGTTATGACTCTTTATTTGTCCGTGGCGGTGTACTTCCGCCTCTAAAAGAAAACGCTCCTCTTCAATATACTCACCGTCGAGTACCGCTTGCAGAGACGCTTGGAAGTCGTCTGGGTTCAAGTCAGTTAAGAAGCCCAGATTTCCACGGTTCACGCCTATAACTGGTACATCAAATCGGGATAAAATTCTTGCTGCACCTAGCATGTTGCCATCGCCACCAACCACAATGGCTAGATCGGCATTTTTTCCTAGTTCAACTAAGCTAGCAAACTGACTCTGTGGGATATCATCCAGTATTGCGGCAAGGCGATCGTCAATGAATACTTTATAGCCCTCAGAGGTCAACCATTGGTACAACTCTTTATGAGTTTGAATTGCTTGTTGATCTCTTGGTTTTCCGATAATCGCGATCACGTTACATGGATTTTTCATAGCATTTCCGCATTAAAGAGGCTTGAATCAGGAATCTTCATCCCCATAATAATGGCAAGTCACCTAAATATGCGAATTTTTATGTGGTTAAAGCCCGCAAAAACGCGCATGGCTTTAAGGGCATTATGTTGAATTCTGGAGATATCATGAGCAACGAAGAAAACAAAGTTACAGAAGAAGAGCTTGATCAAATCATCGAAGAGGCTGAAAAAGTAGAAGCTGAAGCACAAGAAGTTGAAGCTGAGCTTGAAGAGCTTGGTGATGAGACAGACGCTAAGATTGCTCAACTAGAAGCGGCACTATTGTCTAGCGAGGCAAAAGTAAAAGAGCAACAAGATGCGGTGTTGCGTTCTAAAGCTGAAGTAGAAAACATGCGTCGTCGCACTGAGCAAGAGATCGATAAAGCACGTAAGTTTGCGTTGAACAAGTTTGCAGAAGAGCTGCTTCCTGTTATTGATAACCTAGAGCGTGCAATTCAAGCGGCAGATACAGAGAATGAAACTGTGAAGCCGTTCCTAGAAGGCGTTGAACTAACACATAAAACGTTTGTAGACGTTGTAGCGAAATTTGGCTTGAAAGCAATCAACCCTGAAGGTGAAGCATTCAATCCAGAGTTCCATCAAGCGATGTCGATTCAGGAGAGCCCTGATCATGAATCAAACACTGTTATGTTTGTTATGCAAAAAGGTTACGAACTAAACGGCCGTGTGATTCGTCCGGCAATGGTAATGGTTGCTAAGTAACTTTAACTACCTGTTTTTTAAATATAAAAGCGCCCATCATTTTTGATGGGCGCTTTTTTGTTTTAAACATAAATGACTGCATCGAACTTCGTTGTATATCGATAAATGAAAATTTGATCCCCTTCATATTTTTTCCTATTGGTTAATTATTTTCCTATAGGAGATTTTCTCTCATCTCGCTGCGTGTTTATTAACGGAAAGGGCTATAAGTGATTGTAATCATTCGTTGTGTGAATATTTGTTCTGCATAGGAATGTAAATATAGTCATTTTTTCTAAAACAATGTCGTTAACAAAAATGTAAATTATCACTTTATTTTGTAACTTCGGTGTGTATGATTTGCGACTAATGCTTTAAAAGTAAGCATATATAACTACAAAAATGTAAATAGTAAACACAACATATCGGAGATTTATAATGGATAAATCGCTTTCTAGTAAGATTTTTATAGGCTTGTTTGCCGGCCTTGTGCTGGGGACAGCAATTCAGTACTTATTTAGCGGTATTGCGATTTTTGATACATACCTACTTGGAGCAGCAGAAGGTGTTGGCGGCATGTTCGTCTCACTGATCAAATTGCTTGTTGTTCCTTTAGTTTACGTTTCAATCGTATGCGGCATTGTTGACTTGAAAGACATCAGTGCATTTGGTCGTCTTGGTGGAAAAACTTTTACCCTTTACATTCTTAACACCATCATTGCGATTACGGCGGCTTTGACTGTCGGCTTGATCTTCCAGCCAGGAGCGGGCGCTAATCTAGCAGGAACGGTATCTGAGGCTGTACAGCTGACAACGACAGAGACGCCGGACATTTTCTCTTTAGTTGTTAACATTGTTCCTAGCAATCCTGTACAAGCGTTTGCTAGCGGCGACATGCTGCAAATCATCTTTATGGCAATTTTGACGGGGCTTGCAATTCAAGCTTTGGATTCTCGTGGTGGCCCAGCTATTCGCACATTCAAAATGGCAAATGAAATCATGATGAAATTGGTTGGATTAGTGATGAGTCTTGCACCATATGGTGTGTTCGCACTAATGATTCAACTAGGTGCAACGCTAAACGCCAATACATTAATGTCCGTTGCCGGTTACGTGGCTTTGGTGGTTGCGATGTTGGTGTTCTGGATCTTCTTCTTCTACCCAATGGCAGTGAGTATTGCGACAGGAACTTCTCCAAAGACTTTCCTACGTGCAACTCGTGAGCAGATTCTTTTCTCTCTATCTACCGCGAGCTCAAACGCGACTATCCCGGTAACGATGCGCACACTGACAGAAAAGCTTCAGGTCTCTAAATCGGTTGCTGGCTTCGGTGTACCACTGGGCGCAACGATGAATATGTCTGGTGTGTCTATCTATATTGCTCTAGCAACGATGTTTGTTGCGAACGCTTTTGGCCAGCCAATTAACACCGCAGACATCTTCACACTTGGCTTAACTATTCTTCTGTTATCTATTGGTGCTGGCGGCGTTCCTGGGGGCGGCGTGGTAATGGTAGGCGTTTTGCTTCACCAACTAGGTTTACCACCTGAAGGTTTAGCAATCATTGCAGCGGTCGACCGTATAAATGATATGTTCTGTACATCATCTAACGTTGTCGGCGACACGGCAGTGAACACCATTGTTGCAAAAACAGAAGGTGAGATAGGTAAAGAAGAAGGTGTTGATGCTGAGCCTGCTCAAGCGAACGCCTAATACCTTGAATAATTTATTTTAACCCTAATATTGAAGCGAGCTCTTATGAGCTCGTTTTTTATTTAGGAAGAGTCGGACATAAATAAATTTATCTGGGAAATGACGTTTTGTTGCGCTACAGCAGTGTGACGAGTTCCCAACTAATCAGAAAGAAACACATAAATTTCGAAAAAAGACGCTTTTTTTTAATTCTGCCCTTGAAAAGCATTTTGCCGCCCTTATCTATGTGGCATAGAGAAGCAAACATTGATTATTTTTGTTTGTGAGCAAGGGTTGAAACCCGATTCTCCTCCCCCCACATTGGGGTTATAACCAAACGAAAATAGAATTTATTCGGAGATAGCCAGATGGGTAAAATCATTGGTATTGACTTAGGTACTACTAACTCATGTGTTGCTGTATTAGACGGCGACAAACCACGTGTAATTGAAAACGCAGAGGGCGAACGTACTACTGCATCGGTTATTGCTTACACTGACGGTGAGACGCTAGTAGGTCAACCAGCGAAACGTCAAGCAGTAACTAACCCAGAAAACACGCTATTTGCAATTAAGCGTCTAATCGGTCGTCGTTTTGAAGACGAAGAAGTTCAGCGTGACATCGAAATCATGCCTTACAAAATAGTTAAGGCTGACAACGGTGATGCTTGGGTAGAAGCGAAAGGCCAAAAAATGGCTGCTCCTCAGGTTTCTGCTGAAGTTCTTAAGAAAATGAAGAAAACTGCTGAAGACTTCCTTGGTGAGGAAGTAACTGGCGCAGTTATCACAGTACCTGCTTACTTTAACGATGCTCAGCGTCAAGCGACAAAAGATGCTGGCCGTATCGCAGGTCTAGAAGTTAAACGTATCATCAACGAACCAACGGCAGCTGCACTAGCTTACGGTCTAGATAAGAAAGGCGGCGATCGCACTATCGCGGTATACGACCTTGGTGGTGGTACATTCGATATTTCAATCATCGAAATTGATGAAGTTGAAGGCGAGAAAACATTCGAAGTTTTAGCAACTAACGGTGATACTCACCTAGGTGGTGAAGACTTTGATAACCGTCTAATCAACTACTTGGTTGATGAGTTCAACAAAGAGCAAGGCATCAACCTTAAGAACGACCCACTAGCAATGCAGCGTGTTAAAGAAGCAGCAGAGAAAGCGAAAATCGAGCTTTCTTCTACTTCTCAAACAGACGTAAACCTACCTTACGTTACTGCAGATGCAACTGGTCCTAAGCACATGAACATTAAAGTGACTCGTGCAAAACTAGAATCTCTAGTTGAAGACCTAGTACAACGCTCTCTTGAGCCATTAAAAGTAGCTTTAGCTGATGCTGACCTATCAGTAAACGACATCACTGACGTAATCCTAGTTGGTGGTCAGACTCGTATGCCAATGGTTCAAGCGAAAGTTGCTGAGTTCTTTGGTAAAGAAGCGCGCCGTGACGTAAACCCTGACGAAGCAGTAGCAATGGGTGCTGCAGTTCAAGGTGGTGTACTTGCTGGTGACGTTAAAGACGTACTACTACTAGACGTAACTCCACTGTCTCTAGGTATCGAGACAATGGGTGGCGTGATGACTAAGTTAGTTGAGAAGAACACAACTATCCCAACTAAAGCGAACCAAGTTTTCTCTACAGCGGAAGACAACCAGAGCGCGGTAACTATCCACGTTCTACAAGGTGAGCGTAAGCAAGCGATGTACAACAAGTCTCTAGGCCAATTTAACCTAGAAGGCATCCAGCCTGCACCACGTGGTATGCCACAAATCGAGGTTACGTTTGACCTTGATGCGGATGGTATCCTACACGTGTCTGCGAAAGACAAGCAGACTGGTAAAGAGCAGAAGATCACTATCCAAGCTTCTGGCGGTCTAAGCGATGAAGACATCGAGAAAATGGTTCAAGAAGCAGAAGCTAACAAAGAAGCGGACAAGAAGTTCGAAGAGCTAGCGACTGCACGTAACCAAGCTGACCAAATGATTCACGGTACTCGTAAGCAAGTAGAAGAAGCTGGTGAAGCGCTACCTGCAGAAGAGAAAGAGAAGATTGAAGCAGCAATTTCTGAGCTAGAAACAGCACGTAAAGGCGAAGACAAAGAAGCTATCGATGCTAAAGTTCAAGCACTAATGACCGCTTCTCAAAAGCTGATGGAAATCGCTCAACAACAAGCTCAAGCGCAGCAAGCACAAGGTGCTGACGCAGGTGCACAGTCTAAAGAAGACGACGTTGTAGATGCTGAGTTCGAAGAAGTTAAAGACGACAAGAAATAATATTTCTTAACCAGATGGCTGCATAGCCATCTGGGGTCGATAAGACTTCGTGTGCGGGCGTTTGGGGCAACTCTTACGCCCGTCTGTTTGTAAACGCTGTCTTTCTAGTTAAGTATGTTGCAGACAAGTGCACTTACCTAGAACGATACAAACACCAAGCGGTGAATCGATGCCGTTTGTAGTAATTAACTGGTGACGAAGAACATGTCAAAACGTGATTTTTACGAAGTATTAGGCGTAAGCCGTGATGCCTCAGAGCGCGATATCAAAAAGGCGTATAAGCGTCTAGCGATGAAATTCCACCCAGACCGAAACCAGGGTGATGATTCTGCGGCGGACAAGTTTAAAGAAGTAAAAGAAGCGTACGAAGTTCTGACCGACCCTCAAAAGAAAGCGGCGTACGACCAATACGGTCATGCAGCTTTTGAACAAGGCGGCGGTGGTTTCGGTGGCGGCGGCTTTGGCGGCGGCGGTGCTGATTTCGGCGACATCTTTGGCGATGTATTCGGTGACATCTTTGGTGGTGGTCGTCGTGGCGGTGGTGGCCACCGTGCCCAGCGAGGTGCTGACCTACGTTACAACATGGAATTGACGCTAGAAGAAGCGGTTCGTGGTGTAACGAAAGAGATCGAAGTACCGACACTAGTACACTGTGATACCTGTGATGGTAGTGGCGCGAAGAAAGGTTCATCTGCTGAAACATGTGGTACCTGTCATGGTCATGGTCAAGTACAGATGCGCCAGGGCTTCTTCGCAGTGCAACAAACCTGTCCTACCTGTCACGGCAAAGGTAAAATCATTAAAGACCCTTGTAATGAGTGTCATGGTCAAGGTCGTAAGCAGAAAACAAAAACACTTAACGTTAAGATCCCGGCAGGTGTTGATACTGGCGATCGTATTCGCCTATCTGGCGAAGGTGAAGCGGGAGAAATGGGGGCGCCTGCTGGCGACTTGTATGTACAAGTGCACGTGAAAGAGCACCATATCTTCGAGCGTGATGGCAACAACCTATACTGTGAAGTGCCAGTAAGCTTTGCGATGGCAGCTCTAGGTGGTGAAGTTGAAGTACCAACTCTAGATGGTCGCGTAAGCCTAAAAGTACCTTCAGAAACGCAAACAGGTCGTATGTTCCGCATGCGTGGTAAAGGTGTGAAAGGCGTTCGCGGTGGCGGTATCGGTGACTTGATTGTTAAGTTGGTTGTCGAAACACCAGTAAATCTAAGCTCACGCCAAAAAGAACTGCTCAAAGAGTTTGAAGAATCTTGTGGTGGTGAAGCGGCGACAAAGCACAAGCCTAAATCAGAAGGCTTTTTCAACGGTGTGAAAAAGTTCTTTGATGATTTAACCAGCTAAGACTTTAGTGAAAAGCACAAATACAAAGGCCTGCTAAAATGCAGGCCTTTTTGCATCTCGGTGTTCTTCTAATTCCAGCAATCACTTGGTTCTTCGACATTTGTTGACGTTAAAGTAATCGTTTTAGCGCCAGTCAAACACTCGTCGTCGTCTTGTCCCAGAGCCGATTTTGCTGTTGCTGTAATGGTATAGGCCGTACTTGCAGAGCTTGCAATATTGAAAGAAAATCTATTTTTGTCTGAGTCACATAGAGTGCATGTGCCTCCAGAGATAATATGACTCCAGTCGTACCCACCATCATAAGATGTCTCTAGCTCTAGCTGAATTCGACTAAGATCGCTCAAGGCAACCGTCCTATGAGACTTGAGCACATGATTGGTGTAAGAAGGGTAGGCGACAGCCGCAATGATCCCGACAATCACTACAGCTACCAGTAATTCGATCAATGTCATCCCTCTCAATCCTTTTTTGTAGCCGTTACAACGAGAAATTCGAATCATCACGAGTAGTTTCCTTTTCACTTTTCCGCCTATTTTTGGCAGGTGATAGCATCTGTGCAAGATGAATTACGGCCCTTTTGCCGTTTACATAGGAATTTGGGAAATGCCTCGCGGGTTTACGTTGTTGGAGCTTCTTATTACTGTTGCTGTCTTGTCAGTACTACTACTTTTTGTCGCCCCAAGTTTTTCAAAAGTTAGCCAACACATGAAAATAGTGAATTTAGCCAACGAATTACAGGGTTTTTTGATCCAAGCGAAATCGGAATCGGTGATGAGAAATCAAGATTTTTGGGTTCATATTCAAGGCTTGCCTTCATCCACCGGAAGCTGGAAGCTCACACTCTCGAGTGTATCGAATGTCACTGACATTACTTCAATGAATACTGTTGCTGAGCTGCAAGGTCATCTATATCGGGGTCTGGTGGTGTCGAGTAATATAACTAGCGTCAAGTTTGATCGTGTTATGGGGAATCCCAAAAATGCGGGAAGTATTCACCTGAAGAAATCTCAAGCGGATACCAGTCCGATAAAAGTAACTGTTCATAACGGAGCAGGGCGAGTAAAAGTGTGCGCTATGAATAAGGCAAAATATGGCTTTGAACAATGCTAAACAGCAGGGTAGTACACTTGTTGAGTTTATGATTGCTGCGTTGTTAGGACTTGTCGCTTTGGGCATTGTTGGCGCAGTGTTTCTTTCTAACCAAAAAACAGCTGTGCAGCGAAGCAAGGAAATAATGCTACTTCAGCAGATGAGTAGTGTAATTCAACAAGTGAAAGAGGATATTCAGCGAGCAGGGTTTGATGGTATTACGACAAAATCAATGATGCTTTCCGGTTCTCCTAGCGTTCTATATCAACAATCCGAAAAAATCGGTTATGTTTATCGAAACACAGCAAGCTCTGTGAGTAATACGATATATCGGTTAAAGGATAATATGTTGGAATATTGCCAGGATGATTCACCATCACCTTTAAGTGTCGTGTCTGCTGCTAGTGGATGTTTTGATCTTTTTGATCCTAAGCAAATTAAAGTAACTCAATTTGGTGTTAGTCGAACATTACTATCAGGTTCGTCAATAGAGAGTGCGTTTATTTCTATTTCAATGGCCGCTGAATTAAAAAATGATCCGGCAATTTCTCACGCCATTTTATTACAAGTTCAGCAAAGGAATTGGCAATGATACGTAAGCATCAACAAGGAGTGGCCACGTTACTTATTACTTCCATACTGCTCTCTGTCGCTTTGGTTGTGACGTTAGGGTCATATAAGAATCTATTTTATCAAATTAAGCGTGCGCAGAATGAAGTTAGTTCTCGGCAACAGCACTGGGAAGCGGAAGGGGGGCTTGAGTGTCTATTTGCTTATGTCACAGATGATGTATCCATAGTGAACGAGCTCATCCCAATTAATCACAATAATTTAAATACCTTATGTAAGAGGGAATTAAACCTTAGCCAGCTGAACGTTACTGATATAGGGGCAGGAGTCTATCGTATTAATTCTATATCTCACAATGGTTGGGCCCAGCTCAATAAAACTTTCAGTACACTAAGTAATCGTGGAAAAGGAGCGATACAAACCACATCCAAGTTAACTACTTATGGTGATTTAAAGGTTCATCCAGATGCGAAAGGTGATCTTAATTCTGACAATCTGTATGAATGCATATCACTGACTTATCGGTATAGTTATACCATGGAAGGCGGAAGCACAGGATCAAAATATAACACTGCATCAATAAGAGCGAATAGCTTATATGATGGTTCTCCTGCTGGAGGGTGTACCGCTGCAACGACAACCAATGTTACAGTAAAAGCTGGGAATGCAATTACGAAAACTAATAAACCTGAAACTTCTGATCCGCAGCTAAAAGGCGATTTTGTTTATGACTCTGAAGTCGATCCATTCCAAACCTTTTTTGATTACAAAAAAACACCGGAAAACATTGATAAAGTCAAAGCTTCATTTCCGAAAGCTGGGAAAATCAATTTGTCAAATGCGACACAGTGTAAATCAGCTATCGAAAATGCTTTTAAGGAAGTAGATAAGGTTTGGATTACTGGTGACTGCGCCATTCACGGGAATTTAGCACTTCAAGGCAACCATGAGAAATATACGTTAGTTATTCAAGATGGTATTTTTATCAATACTGGTTCAACAACATTTCAGGGTTCGCTTTTTCATTTAGTCGATAAAACTAAACCACAGTTTGCTCCTGATGAGTTAAAAAGCTATTGGGAAAGTTTGTTCTCGAATGCTGATGGCTCACCGACTAATTTTACCATTGGTAAACAATATACTGATCTTACACAAACTGTTTATGTTGATGCAGGGGCATTTCACGCAACGGGTGGTTATGGTTTTGATACTGATGGGTTAAAAACCTCAATTGCGGGCTCAATGGAGTTACTATTTGATTCCAGCAAAAGACCTACAACAAGGAGAAATGATGTTCGTTGGCAAGAGGGAAGTTGGAATGCCAAGTAAACAACATGGTTTTAGTTTAATTGAAATAATGATTTCTTTTATTTTAATTGGTGTCGGTGCTCTTGGATTGGTTAAGTTGCAAGCTTACATTGAGCTGCGGGCAGATTACGCGATGCATAGCATTGAAGCGCTAAATCTTGCTGAGCAGAAATTAGAGTGGTTTCGTACGCGTGGGGCTATTTCTGCAGTCCCCTCGATGCCCGCCGCTAATTTTGATACAAATATTGTCTCTGGGGAAGATACTACGCACCCCTTGTATACTTTATCTTGGTCTGTGCCAACGGCAACTCTGTCGGGCGCACTTAAAACGATACATATGGAAGCTCTATGGCAAGATCGCCACGGTAAAATACAATCGGTAGAGCTGAAAACCATGATCTCTAAACATAGCGAATTTGATTAAATAGTCTAGGTTCCTGTTTTACGCCGATTCAATCAAAACCGATTGGAGTTCTGGATAAGGTGTTCACTGTCCGCGTTGCCCTTTTTATATTGAAGAGAATTATTTCTTGCTTCTCATCACGTATAGTTTCTTTTCTTAAAACTATCTATTCATCGCTCTATGCAACCTCTGTTTTTGCCAGCTCGTTTACTAAATGTATATGTTGATTTTTCCATAATGTTTCAGGCTTGTATCTTTGGTTTTGTTTTTTTGCAAAATATGTCTCCAATTATGAAAAAAAATCTAGAACCTTGTGCTTTCTCCATTAGTGTTTACTAGAATACTCGTTGGATAGTAGGCCGTTATAATTATTCAAATAGGCCTTGGCACCAACATCATTCACTATGGAGTTACCATGAGTAACCAAGCTGTAAATAAAGCACCATCATCGAAGCCGAGCGGGATGGAGCGCTTTTTAAACTTTATCGAGAGGACAGGTAACAAAATCCCTGATCCTGCGATTTTGTTCTTCTGGGCATTGATCATTACTTGGGCGGCGTCAGCACTTTTGTCGAATGTATCATTCGATCTTCCAAACCCTCGAACGGGCGAAGCTCTTACTATCACCAACTTACTTACGGGCGAAGCGCTAGCAAGTTTCCTTGCTAACATGGTGACGACGTTTACTGGCTTTGCGCCACTGGGTATCGTACTTGTCGCAATGCTAGGTGTGGGTGTTGCAGATTCTTCGGGTTTTATTACGACGGGTCTTAAGAAGATGCTGAACTTCACGCCAGCTAAGCTTCTTACTCCAATGCTGATTTTGGTTGCTATTGTGTCGCATACTGCGGCAGATGCAGGCTATGTTCTGGTTATTCCTCTTGGCGGTATTATCTTCCATGCGGCAGGTCGTCACCCTTTAGCAGGTATTGCGGCAGCATTTGCAGGTGTATCTGGTGGCTTCTCTGCAAACTTTATCCCTTCAGGTATCGATCCGCTATTGGCTGGCTTTACGCAAACTGCGGCGCAGGTTCTTGATCCTGAATATGTGGTTAACCCATTAGCGAACATCTTCTTCACTGGCCTATCCTCTATCATTATTGTGGGGATTGGTTGGTACGTGACAGAGAAAATCATCGAGCCTCGTTTATCAAAAATGCCAATTGATGATGATGCGGAAACCGCGCCAAACCTAGGTTCATTTACTGAACTGGAATCAAAAGCATTCCGTTATGCAGGTTGGGCAATGATGGCGGGTATTGCTTTACTTGTTGCAGCGTTAATTCCAGAAACATCAGCACTTCGCTCGCCTGAAGGTGAAATTACTGCCTTCTCAGCACCGATAATGAAGTCTATCGTGCCGTTGATCTTTATTCTGTTTATCATTCCTGGTTACGTTTACGGTAAAGTGTCTGGAACGTTCAAGACCAGCAACGACATTATCAAAGCGATGGCTGATACTATGTCAACCATGGGCGCATACATTGTTATGTCGTTCTTCTGTGCTCAGTTCCTATCTGCATTTGCTCAGTCAAACATCGGTACGATGCTAGCGTTGTATGGCGCAGAAGGCTTAAAAGCGATGAACCTACCAGGTGAAGTGACCATCATCGGTATGATCCTTCTAACCGCGTCTGTAAACCTACTTATTGGTTCGGCATCGGCAAAATGGGCTTTAATTGGTCCAATCTTAGTGCCAATGCTAATGGCGGTTGGTATCTCGCCTGAGCTGTCTCAAGCGGCTTACCGTGTGGGTGACTCTGTATCGAACATCATTTCGCCTCTAATGGTATTTTTCCCTCTTGTAGTGGTTTACTGTCAGCGTTATGTGAAGTCGGCTGGTATCGGTACGCTTGCGTCACTAATGATGCCATTCTCGATCGCAATGCTGATCGGTTGGTCTATCTTCCTAGTTGCTTATTGGATGGTAGGTATCCCGCTAGGCATTCAAGCTCCTTACACTTACACAATGTAAAAACGTTTAGGGTGTGAAAGCCGCTAATTGGCAGCCAAAAAGCGCAGGTCTTCGATCTGCGCTTTTTTGTTCTCGTAAAACGAACATCGATAGGTCTTGTAACTAGTTTTTTGGAGTTGCAGACTTTGTCCCGTGATGTGTCGCTGTAGTGAAGCCGAAGTTGGTGATAAAATTCCCGACTTCAATCATTTTTGTTTCTTTGGAGCCTCCTTTGTCTAACCATCCGTTTACCCCTCAAGATGAATTGTTTATGCGCAGAGCGATGGAGCTTGCTGAGCAAGCAGAAGCTGAGGGGGAAGTACCTGTTGGCGCAGTGCTTGTCAAAGATGGTGAAATTATCGCTGAGGGGTGGAATCGCTCTATTGGTACTAATGACGCTACCGCACATGCTGAGATCCAAACGCTGCGTAAAGCAGGCCAAAAGCTAGAAAATTACCGCCTTCTGGATACGACGTTATATGTAACACTTGAGCCATGCCCAATGTGTGCCGGAGCCTTATTGCATAGCCGCGTTAAGCGGGTTGTTTTTGGAGCGCCAGATTTAAAAGCTGGAGCAGCAGGAACAGTGCTTAATTTGTTTGAAAGTCAAGCCGCTTACCATTACGCCTTAATTGAAAAGGGGCTGCTAGAAGATGAGTGCCGTACTCAGCTACAAGCGTTTTTTAAGCGCCGCCGAAAGGAAATTAAAGCGAAGAAGCAAGCACAAAAAGCATTAGAAAATGGAGAGAGCGAACAAGGTAGTAGGAGTAGTGAGGGCTAGCAAACACCTACAACGTGGTAGATGTTTGCTTGGACGCACTAGTGATTGACTAGATGTACAAAAACACGATTACGTGAACTTACTTTCTTTTTCATACATGTCAGTTTACGTTTACGTCGGATAGCAGCTACTGTGTTATTTAAACGCTTTGACTGCACTCTACGTCTTCTCATATTCAAAACCTCCTGCAGACAAGACTTATACCAGTAAAGCGCGGCTCATCGATGCTTGGCAATAGGCTCGATAATCGCACTAAACATTGTATGGTTTAAACGTTCTTCATTTGACTTCTGCATTGCACAGAGCCAGCAAACAATTTCAATACGATGCTTAATAATAGGAGTGACGTTATTTCGGCAGAGTGTAGCCGAAAGCGCCGCTTCATCAAGTGAGCTAAACCATGTGGTTGTAAAGTAATCTGTTACAAAGCCATCAGTTTTACTAACGATGAAGAAAAGGCGACCAACCAAAGGAATGGTTGAGTGTGGTTGGTGTCACTCAGAATATTGGAGTCTAGATAAGTTTTCGTTAGGACTCAACAAAAATGACGAGCTTCATAGGCTCGTCATTTTCTAGTTTACCGCGGGTTTATTCTTCAATGCTTTCTTGTTCGGTGTCTTCTTCAACCGTGACGTCAGAAGCGCCAGAGACTTGTTCTACGACGGTCTCTACTGCGCCCGATATCAAAATGTCGGGGTTGAGCGGCGGAATCACTTGCAAGTCATCGCTATTCTCATCAATCGCTGGCTGTTGGCTGACATGACCAATGATGGATTGGTAGTAACGTCGAATATTTTCTACGTAATTACGCGCTTCATCGCCTCTGGCGTACCCATAGCGAGTTTGGCTGTAATAGCGCTTCTGACGCAGTAAAGGCAGCCTATCTTTTACATCGGCCCAAGCGTTCGGATCGCCACCTTGTGCTTTGGTGAGTCGTCGTGCGTCCATCATGTGGCCGTAACCAATATTGTATGAAGCTAACGCAAACCATATTTTTTCATGCTCGTTGATGCTATCAGGCACGCGACCTACAATGCGACGTAAGTACTCGACACCACCACGAACAGATTGCTCAGGGTCTAAACGGTTTGTTACCCCGACGCTTTTCGCTGTTGGCAGAGTAAGCATCATCATCCCCCTAACACCCGTTGGCGATTTTGCTGTTGGTTTCCAATGTGACTCTTGATAAGCCAATGCTGCAATTAATCGCCAGTCGAACTCTTCGCTGTATTTTTGGAATAAAGGTGCCCATTTAGGCAATTTGTCATCCAGAGCTCGAATGAATGCGCGAGTATCAACGTAGTCAAATGCTTCAATATGACCAATGTACTTTTCTTCGAGGGTGGACAGTTCTCCTGATTGTTTGATGTTACCGAAAAACTCTATCAGCATTGCATACAAGCTTTCGTCTTCAGAACGTCGAGTAAACCAAGACACAGGTTGATCTTCTGTAAGTTCGAACGCGAGCGCAAGATCGGGGTAAAGGCGTTGAGCTAGGGAAAGTTCCACCGAATCAGTCACAGTAAAACGTAACTCACCCTTCGATACGTATTTGAGTAAGTCTCTCGTGTCAGCATCACCAACAATTTCAAACTGAAGTTCTGGATACTGCTTCTTTAACGCTGTTAGGGTCGGAACATATTGCGATTGTTCAACGATCTTTAATGTTTGAGCGCCTGCATTTGTATCTTCGTCGGACTCGTCGTCTTTCGAGGCTTGGTATTCAATGAGTTGTTCGATATCACGTGGTCGAAGTTGCCCTTTTTTATATACCACTTGTTGGCTTACATAATAATAGGCAGGGCCTGGTCTAAATCGTTTGACTGCTTGTGACGTTTGATTTAAACCCGTAGCGATGATATCGATATCTCCTTTCTTAAGAGCAGGAAAAAGCTCAGCTTGGCGAAAGGCTGGTTTAATCTCGAGTTTGACGCCGAGCTGCTCCGCAAACTGACGCGCCAATTCGTAATCCAACCCTGCGGGACCATCGGGACCTATGTAGTAGGAAAGCTGATTGTTTAGCGTGCCAACACGAAGCACACCACGTTCTTGAATTTTTTCAAATTCACTTTTGGGCTCCGACTCAATCTGGCAAGCAGAGAGTAAAAGAACAGAAACTAAAATTAGAGCACTGCGCTTGAGCCGGTTGAAGTGACTTATTTGCATTGATAGGTACATCTTGGAAAATTTCTATTTGCCTTTATATCAAAGCGAGCTCATGGGGCAAAGTGAATCACACACTTATAACGTGACATTGTGTGTTTTATCGACATTTTAGTTGTAATTCAAATTTGACAAAAAAAATGACGCAAACGGTTGCTTTTGGTGTTACATCACAAAAACAATTACTATATAATGCGCTCGCAATGACGAGGTGGAATCGGCATAGGTTCGACAGGGCTTATTTTAAGTGTCTGAATTTATTCCAATATCACCTTAATCAATTGCATAAGAGACCTAAGCACATGAGAATTTTGCGTGGCTCCCCAGCTCTTTCTGAGTTTCGTGTTAATAAACTACTGGAACTTTGTCGTGAACAAGATCTGCCTGTAACTGGCATTTATGCCGAGTTTATGCACTTTGCCGATCTAAAGTCAGACCTTGATGACCAAGAGTTAGAAAAACTTGAAAAGTTACTAACTTACGGCCCAACCATCGAAGAGCATGAGCCTGAAGGTCTTCTACTTCTTGTCACGCCTCGTCCTGGCACTATCTCGCCTTGGTCTTCTAAATCTACCGATATCGCTGTTAACTGTGGTCTGGAGAAAGTGAAACGTCTAGAGCGTGGTACGGCTTATTATGTCGAATCTTCAGTTGTTCTCTCAGAAGCTCAAGCTGACGCTGTTAAAGCGTTAATTCACGACCGCATGATGGAAACAGTATTCACAGAATTTGAAGCCGCATCAGCATTATTTACTGTTGCAGAGCCTAAGCCTGTCGCACATGTTGATATCTTAGCTGGCGGTCGTCTTGCGCTTGAAGAGGCAAACGTTTCCCTTGGCTTGGCACTCGCAGAAGATGAAATTGATTACTTGGTAGAGAACTTTACTAAGCTTGGGCGTAACCCAAACGACATTGAATTGATGATGTTTGCTCAGGCGAACTCAGAGCATTGTCGCCACAAAATTTTTAACGCAGATTGGACTATCGACGGGGTAGATCAACCTAAGTCTTTGTTCAAAATGATCAAAAACACTTTTGAAACGACACCTGACTATGTGCTGTCTGCATACAAAGACAACGCAGCCGTTATGACAGGTTCTAAAGCGGGGCGTTTTTTCCCTGACCCTAAATCTCGTCAATACACGTACCACCATGAAGATACGCACATCTTGATGAAGGTAGAAACGCACAACCACCCAACGGCAATCTCTCCGTGGCCGGGCGCATCGACTGGCTCAGGCGGTGAAATTCGTGACGAAGGCGCGACGGGTATCGGCGGTAAGCCAAAAGCGGGTCTGGTTGGTTTTACAACCTCTAACTTACGTATTCCTGGTTTTGAACAGCCATGGGAAACCGACTTCGGCAAGCCGGGTCGTATTGTGAATGCGTTAGACATCATGCTTGAAGGTCCTCTTGGCGGCGCGGCATTCAACAACGAATTTGGTCGTCCAAATCTATTGGGTTACTTCCGTACTTACGAAGAAAAAGTCACTTCTCATGCGGGTGAAGAAATTCGTGGTTACCACAAACCAATCATGATTGCTGGTGGTATGGGTAACATCCGCGATGAACACGTACAGAAGAAAGAGATCCCTGTAGGTGCGAGCCTAATCGTACTTGGTGGTCCGGCAATGAACATCGGTCTTGGTGGTGGTGCGGCATCTTCCATGGCATCTGGTCAGTCAGCAGAAGATCTGGACTTCGCTTCGGTACAGCGTGAAAACCCAGAGATGGAACGTCGCTGTCAGGAAGTGATCGACCGTTGTTGGCAGTTAGGCGACGATAACCCAATCGCATTTATCCACGATGTGGGTGCAGGCGGTATCTCTAACGCATTGCCTGAACTTGTCGACGACGGTGAGCGTGGCGGTAAGTTCCAATTACGCGATGTACCAAACGATGAGCCGGGCATGAGCCCACTGGAAATCTGGTGTAACGAATCACAGGAACGTTACGTTCTAGCGGTGGCGCCAGAAAACATGGAAGCATTCGACGCCATCTGTAAGCGTGAACGCGCACCGTATGCAGTGGTGGGTGTGGCGACAGAAGAGCGTCATCTAACGCTAGAAGATTCTCACTTCGACAATACGCCAATCGATATGCCAATGGATATCCTGCTTGGTAAGCCACCGAAGATGCACCGTGACGCAACCACACTAAAAGTGGAAAGCCCTGCCATTGTTCGTGATGGTATTGAGCTTAATGAAGCAGTGGATCGCGTACTTCGTCTTCCTGCTGTTGCAGAAAAAACATTCCTAATTACTATCGGTGACCGAACAGTAACGGGTCTGGTTGCTCGTGATCAAATGGTTGGTCCTTGGCAGGTACCAGTAGCAAACTGCGCAGTAACAGCGGCAAGCTACGACACTTACCATGGCGAAGCAATGTCGATGGGTGAGCGCACGCCAGTGGCATTACTAGACTTTGGTGCATCGGCTCGCCTAGCCGTTGGTGAGTCACTAACGAACATTGCGGCAACAGACATCGGTGATATTAAACATATTAAACTGTCTGCGAACTGGATGTCTCCAGCGGGTCACCCAGGTGAAGATGCGGGTCTTTACGAAGCAGTGAAAGCGGTTGGTGAAGAATTGTGTCCTGCGTTAGGTTTGACTATCCCAGTTGGTAAAGACTCCATGTCGATGAAAACCAAGTGGGAAGAAAACGGCGAGAGCAAAGAAGTTACTTCTCCACTGTCGCTAGTTATCACGGCATTTGGTCGTGTGGAAGACGTACGTAAGACCGTGACTCCTCAACTACGCACTGACAAAGGAAATACTTCTCTAGTTCTTGTTGACTTGGGTAACGGCAAAAACCGCTTAGGTGCGACAGCATTGGCACAAGTATACAAACAGCTGGGTGACAAACCTGCTGACGTAGATAATGCAGAGCAGCTAAAAGGCTTCTTTGATGCAATGCAAGCGTTAGTACGTGATGACAAGCTAGTGGCTTACCACGATAAAGGCGACGGCGGTCTGTTTGTTACACTGGCTGAGATGGCATTCGCGGGTCACTGTGGCGTAAAAGCGAACATCGCAGAGCTGGGTGATGATGCGCTAGCCGTTCTATTTAACGAAGAGCTAGGTGCGGTTGTTCAAGTTAAGAATGATGATCTAGATTCAGTTCTATCTACTCTGGCGGCAAACGGCTTAGAGGCATGCTCACATGTGATTGGTTCTGTTGAAGCTTCAGACGACTTTGTTATCACTTCTGGTGATGCAGTTGTGCTTGAACGTTCACGTACCGAACTACGCGTTATCTGGGCTGAAACAACGCATAAGATGCAAGGTCTACGTGATAACCCTGCGTGTGCAGACCAAGAGCACGAAGCTAAGAAAGACAACTCTGACCCTGGTCTAAACGTTAAGCTCAGCTTCGACGTAAATGAAGACGTTGCAGCACCGTACATTGCGAAAGGTGCTAAACCTAAGATGGCAATCCTACGTGAGCAGGGCGTTAACTCCCACGTCGAAATGGCAGCAGCGTTTGACCGAGCTGGTTTTGAAGCAACCGACATCCATATGAGCGATATCCTAACGGGCCAAGCGGTACTGGATGAATACCATGGCCTAGTAGCTTGTGGTGGCTTTTCTTACGGCGACGTACTAGGTGCGGGTGAAGGTTGGGCTAAGTCTATCCTGTTTAACGCACAAGCTCGTGAACAGTTCCAAGCCTTCTTCAACCGTGAAGAGACGTTCTCTTTAGGTGTATGTAACGGTTGTCAGATGCTATCAAACCTGAAAGAGCTGATCCCAGGTGCAGACTTGTGGCCACGTTTTGTGCGCAACGAATCTGAGCGTTTTGAAGCGCGCTTTAGTCTAGTTGAAGTTCAGAAATCTGACTCTGTATTCTTCGACGGAATGGCTGGTTCGCGCATGCCAATCGCGGTTTCCCACGGTGAAGGGCGTGTAGAAGTACGTGATGCAGAGCACCTAGCAGCGATTGAGGCATCAGGTACGGTTGCGGTTCGTTACGTGGATAACCTCGGTAACCCAACACAACAATACCCGAACAACCCGAATGGTTCGCCAAACGCGATTACCGGTTTAACAACAGCAGACGGTCGCGTAACTATCATGATGCCTCACCCAGAGCGCGTATTCCGCACAGTTGCAAATTCTTGGGCTCCGGAAGGTTGGGGTGAAAATGGCGCTTGGATGCGTATGTTCCAAAATGCCCGTAAGAATATCGGTTAATTAACCAAAGGTTAATGTAGCTTAAGTAAAGCGTTGGTTGAGAGACCAGCGCTTTCTTTTTTCTTATCACTCTTTTTTCTTATCACTCTTTTTTCTTATCACTCTTTTTTCTTCGTCGCTCTTTCTAGTGACTTGGCGAAACGTTGCTTTGTTCTGCCTCTTCTTTGTCATCTATTATCTAGCGTAAAAAACTTGCAGCGTTTAGATTACTTTTATGCTCTAATACCGCGCTTACCAAGGGATGGTGTTAAACAGCTCAGCTTAGATGGAGTTATCAAGTTGACCGAATCCCTGATTGATCCCTAAATCCCTTAGGAAATGAAAGAAATGTCTAAGAATCCAAAATTTGCTATCCGCGTCACTGAAAAACGTAACGGCTGGAGCGCAGAAATCACTCGCCAAGTGACATCTCGTAAGACTGTAGTATCAAAGCGTGAAACAGGCTTTGACAGCGAAGAGAAAGCACAAGCTTGGGCTGAACAAGAACTGGCTGGATTTATCCAAAACCAAGTGGTTCGTAACGAGCGTAAAGCAGCGCAACGTCAAGAGCGTGAAGCAGAACAACTAGCGGCAAAAGTTCGTAAAGAAGAAGCCCGCAAAGCACGTGAAACCGAAGTAGACACTGACGAAGAATAAGTTTAAATCGGTGAGATGGTGACGTTACCCATCAAACAAATAGTGAAAATGCCCTGAGTTTTGTCTCAGGGCATTTTTTATTTATATCGGCTAAAAACAATCCGATGATACGGACAGGCTAAACGTGCCGTCTTCAGGGGCTGCAAATTGTTTATTGCCAGGAAGAAGGTGAGGGTTATTAGCATAAGTGCGATGTGTCGATTTGACCTTTGCAGAATGTCTTTCCGGTAAATCAAAGTGTTGTAAGCCGTCAGATAGATCGTTTGCTTCACCGTAGTCGAAATGTGTTGCGACGTCTTTGGGCTGCTTGGCGTAACGACAGTGATCCGGCTTACCATCTTCGTGCCAAGTTAAAGAGTTAGTTTTTGCATCTAGATTCAGGTTATTTGCTGTTGGCTGTGCGTAAAAATCTTCTGAAACTTGGTGCTTGCTTTGTTCTTGTAAGTAGTCTGCAATGTTCTCAGAAGCTTGCGCTAGGCTACCTACAGGGAAGAAGCAAATCAGAAGAAGCCGTGTTTTTAGATTGTTCATAATGTGTATGCAAGCAAAAGGAAATGATAATACTGATAAATAAAACGGCGTGCAATTATGGCCATTGGATACGATATAACAGGGCAGTTAATGTCTGCCCTGCATCTTTTAGGTATGGTTAGTATTGATAAGTGAGGTGCAGTTTGACTTCGCGACCAGGCGAAGGCACGCCATTAGATAGGTATGCTTCGTAGTAACGATCGGTTAAGTTTTTCACAACCGCGCCAACGCTCAAGCCTTCGACTTGTTGTATTTCCCAAACCACGTAAGCGTTTTGTAGCGTGTATTGCTCACTTGGCGATTTCACTTTTAAATTATTACCGCTTGCCTTGGTTTTGGTTTGCGCATCATACCAACGGACTTCCCAGCCCGTACGTAAACCAGGAATCCATTCGTAACCTAAACCCAGATTAATGTTTAATGGCGGTACATCAGGATGATCATCATCTGAACCTGTAGAGTCAGATAGGCTACCTTTGTTTTTGCCGCGAATGTAACTTGCTGAGAAATTACTGTAGAAATCTTCAATCCGGTATTGTGAAATTAGCTCAAAGCCATAGTTTTTAAAGCCATCTAGGTTTGTATTCCAGCTTTGTAACTCAGTAGTATTTTTGTCGAGGTTATCGCCCGTTCGTATATCAACTGTGTCGCTAACATCGTTATAGAACATAGTTAACTCTGTTGCGAGGTTATCGCGAGAGTTCACCAGCCCTTCCGTTAAGTTGATAACGCTTGCTTGATAAGCATGGATACGAGACACGTCCAGATTCAAAGCAGTAGCCGTAGCGGTAGCTCGCGCATATTGCACTGAGTAGATGTTATCAACGGTTGGTGCTTTTAAAGCGTAGGCGTAGGAGGCGTTTAAACGCGTATTATTGCTCGCATCAAAGTCGATATCCAAACGTGGGCTAAAGCCTTTATGCGTCGTTTCACCGTAGTTATGTCCGGCAGCTGGATCATTATAATCCGGCGCAGCGTTCCCTTTTCCTTCACTCTTGATGTATTCGTAACGCAGAGAAGGTGTGATTGTTAGGCGGTCTGTTGCTTGATAGTGATCAGCAATGTAAGCGGTATAAATTGACTGCGTGCCAGATGGTTCGTAGTAAGGGGTGTACCAACCGTAGTTTTTCGCTTCATTACTGTCGTATGATGCGTTGAATACTAACGAGTCTCTATCGGTTTTTTGATATTGAAGCCCAGTGACTAGAGTGTGGTCTCCGAATTGCGCTTGGTTAAACACATCAACGTAATCACGCTCGTAACTCAGCCATGACTCATGACCGTAACTGCCAACAGAAACGAACATTTTCTCGAATGCTACGTCAGGGCGAACCCAATGACGATCGTTTTCGGAACGTGCCATTTTGATATTGAAATCAATATACGGGTTAGTCGGCATGTAGTGGTAAGAGATGGTCGTGGTGTTGTCCGTGTATTTGTTATCGACGGTGTAAGCGTATTGGGCTTTTTCTAATGAGCCGTATTTCTTGATATTGTATTCGGTGATGTTAGGCATTTTTCCGCGGCGGTTAGCCCAAGGTTTACGACCTTCATCTTTGTAGCGAGTGTGGCTAATTTCAAACTCGTGATCGTTGTTTTCATAACCGACCTTTACGAGCATGTTTTCTTGCTCATAACCTGAGTAATCCAGCGTTTCACCACCTCCGACTTTAATGTCATCAGAATCTTTTACCGAGCCATTCGCTAGAAAATAAAAACCAGTATCGTTTTTACCATAGAGTGTTAGCGTGTAGGCGTTCTCATCGCCGTTGGTGTTGTATGCACTTGAGATGCGAGCACCAAAGTTTCTTTCGCCGTACAGGAGATCATCGACACTTTTGGTTTTAATGCGAATGGAGCCACCAAACTTCCCGTTGAGTGCTCGATAGTCGTGCGCGCCCTTGATAATTTCTGCTTCGCCAATTAAGAACGGATCAAAAAAGAAGGTACCGTAGCGGTATTGTTGAAAGCCAATTGGAGCGCCATCGACAAACACGGCGATATCGCTTGGATCATCAAAACCACGAATGTTAATACGTTCGCCACCAGAACGACCGCCACCATCTATTGATGCACCGGGAACGGCATCGATCATTGAGGCAAAATTAGAGTACTGTTGCTCTTCAATCTCTGACCAATTAATGGTGGTTTGCGCAGGCTCAGCAATGGTAATAGGTTTGGCATAACGAACGCCTATGACTTCAAGCTCTTCATTTGGCGCTGTCTCGGCATATGAATAAAGAGGGAAGAGCAAAGCCAGTGAAATGAGATTTACTTTGAGTGGATGACTTTTTAATCGTTTCATATTGATGATTTATAGTGTTTTTATGAAGCTCGGATTATAAGAACATTATTACGATTAATAAATGATAATGAGATTAATTATCAAATGTGTTTTTGCGACGGATTGTAAAGTTTTTTATCCATTCGTGGAAACTACGATAAGTATCGTTAGCGTACATAAAACAAAAAGCCCAGCATCATGGACGCTGAGCTTATTGGCTTTAAACAAGATAGTGCGAGCACTGTTGCTCCTTTTGAGCTAATCAGGCGCCTACTTGGTAGGAATTACTGAGTTTCTAACGGTATCTGTCCGGTGGTCAGCGGCTCGGCATCGAATTCAGTGAGGCCTTCAATATAGCTTTCGACTGCTTGCTCTAAAGCATTATCACCTTGGTTAAAATAGGCAAGGTGGAAAATTGCATCGCCTTCGTTCACCAATGGTAATGTTTGTTGACCGATAACTAAACCACGCTTCGGGGCTTTTAGTTCTATCTCATCATGACCAAGAGGAGAGCTAATATAAGCGAGCGTTTCACCCTGTTCTACTTTGTCTCCCAGATTAACGACAGTACGCAAAATGCCGTTACCTGACGCGCGAACCCAGCTGGTGGACTTCGCTATGATAGGCTCAGGCAGCTTTTTCCTGCTCGCTCGCAACATACCAATGGCTTGCATTACGCGCCGAACCCCGAACACACCAGCGCTGATCGAAAGTGGATCAAAGCGCAATGCTTCGCCAGCCTCGTAGGTGAGCACTGGAATATCACATTTTTCTGCTTCACTGCGTAAAGAGCCATCACGCAATGCTGAATCAACAATCACTGGCGTTGCAAATGCTTGAGCAATACGCAGAGTTTCTGGGTTGCTTAAGTTTGCGCGGATCTGTGGCAAGTTCGTGCGATGAATGGCCCCTGTGTGTAGATCCAAAATGTAGTCACAACGCTTGGCAATGTTGTTAAAGAACCCGTGTGCCATACGAGATGCAAGTGCGCCTTTTTCACTGCCAGGAAAGCAACGGTTGAGATCTCGTCGGTCGGGCAAGTAACGAGATTTATGGATGAAACCAAAAACGTTAACGATAGGTACTGCAATGACAGTGCCTTTCAGTTTTTGTGGATCCAGTTGGTTAATGATCTGACGAACGATTTCTACGCCATTAAGCTCATCACCATGGATAGCAGCATTCACCATTAAAACTGGTCCTTCTTGTTTCCCATGGATTATTTCCACAGGAATAGATAAAGGCGAATGTGTATATAGCTTCGCTGCTTCAAATTCGATCTCTAATCGTTGCCCTGGTTGTATTTGATGTCCTAAGAGCTCAAACACTTTGCTTTTTTTACTTCTGGCCATAAACCATCTCTGTCAAATGCGTCATCAGCAATGTAACAATTGCTGCAAAATCGCACTAATCATTCTCATTAAGGACACGACAAATTACTTTAATCGTCATGCGTGAAATTTTGGTATGTGTGAAGTTTTTGTTTTCAATATGATCTTTTCTATCAGTTTAATACATAACAAGCCATAGAGAAGAGAGCGCAATAATAGCCTTAAAAAATGTGACTGTATTAAAAATAATACTGTTCATGGAGGACAAAAAAACGGACTTTTAACCCTACTTTTTATCCGATAATATCCGCGCCGAATTTGAGGTTTCACACTTTCTAACTAGAGGTTTTGATGAAAAAGGCAATTGCTAAAATTGGTGCATTGACTGCGGTAGCAGTTTCACTTTCAGGTTGCGTAGGTAGTAATGCCGTGACAGGTTATGTCATGGGGTTTAACTTGAAAGCTGTTGACAACCGTTACGCTCGAGGTGGCCTAAATATGCTTTTAGCGCCTGTTTATGGTGTCGCGATCGCAGCGGATTATATCGTGTTTAACTCTCTAGAATTTTGGACGGGTAAGAACCCGTTAAATGGTAAGCCACATATCTTCGATACAAAGGTAGATACTTACATTGATGTCAATCACCAGTTAGATAAGTCGTTAACGACGGCACCAATCGCACCATTAGCGGATAACCGTGTCATTGAGCAGGGGCGAATGCAGCAAATCGATGAGAACACTGTTCAAATGGATATTACTTACAGTAACGGTGAAAAGGCGACACTCATGGGTGTACGCGATGGTGAGTTTGTTACTTACTACATTGATGGTGAAGTTGCTGCACAAACCTCAATGGATGAATTAGCCGCTTACACGCAAAACCGTGTGTAGTTGGGTTCAACTAAACCAAAAAAAGGGTGCCGTATGGCACCCTTTGTCGTTTTTCGTGATTGAATTATGCTTTCTCTGGAATCGCTTCTAAAAGCGCGACCATCTGATCCCAGTACAACTGAACAGTATCAATCTTCACTTTCTCATCTGGAGAGTGAGGGAATTTTATTGTTGGACCGAAAGAAACCATATCCATGTGTGGGTATGGTTCTTTAAATAGGCCACACTCAAGACCAGCATGGATGACCATGATGTTCGGCTTATGACCGTAAATGCCTTCATACATATCACGGAAAATTGCCATGATCTCGGAATCTGCATCTGGCTTCCAGCCAGGGTAAGCGCCTGAGAACTGAATTTGTGCGCCTGCTAGCTCAGTAATCGAGCGCAGCATGCTTTCCACTTGGCTACGGCCAGAGTCAATGAGAGAACGAATCAAGCAAAGCACGGTGACTTTATTTTCTTCTGTGCTGATCACACCAACGTTTAGAGAAGTTTCAACAACGCCTTCCACCTCATCACTCATACGGATTACGCCGTTTGGACAAGCGTTAAGTGCCGCAATGAATCGTTGCTGATCGGCGATTGAAAATACTTGCGCGTCAGTCGTGATCGCTTCATTAAAGGTTACGATACCTGTTTCGATTTTACCCAATTCAGTTTTAAGCAGCTCAGTGTAGTGGTTGAACAGCTCAGCAAGTTTGTCTTGGTTTTCGACAGGAAGCGCGACAGTAACAAACGCTTCGCGAGGGATTGCATTACGTAAGCTACCACCACGGAATTCGACTAAACGTAAATCAAGCTCTTGAGCATGACCGGCAAGGAAACGACCAAGTAATTTGTTGGCATTACCGCGACCTGTGTGAATGTCACAACCTGAGTGACCACCTTTTAGGCCTTTCAGCGTCAGTTGGCGTGTTACAAAACCTGCAGGCGTTGATTCTCGAGAAATATCGAAAGTCATGGTGCCATCAACGCCACCTGCACAACCCATGTAGACTTCGCCTTCTTGCTCAGAGTCTGTATTTAGAAGAATCTCACCCTCTAACCAACCAGCTTCAAGGCCAAATGCGCCAGTCATGCCTGCTTCTTCATCAATCGTCAGCAGAACTTCGAGTGGACCGTGCTTAATATCTTTAGATGCCAATACAGCAAGGCAAGAAGCCATACCAATACCGTTATCTGCACCAAGCGTCGTGCCTTTCGCAGTTACCCATTCGCCATCGATGTAAGGCTGGATTGGATCTTTGGTGAAGTCGTGTTCAGTGTCTTCGTTTTTCTGCGGCACCATGTCGATGTGTGCTTGAAGTACAACAGCCTTCTTATTTTCCATTCCTGGTGTCGCGGGCTTTTTGATGAACACGTTACCAGTTGGATCACGGCGAACGTCAAAGCCTTGCTCTGTTGCCCAGTTGATAATGTACTGTGCTAATGCTTCTTCATGTTTCGATGGATGAGGGATAGAACAAATCTTATCGAAAAACTGCCAAAGTGGAGCAGGTGATAAGGTACTGATCTCAGAATGGAACTCAGACACGGAGGACTCCTTTTGATGTGCTTTGCCAAATATATACCGTAAAAATATTGTCAAGGTAGCATTAAATGCTAGACGATTTGGCCTTCAAATTGCCGTTAGCATACCACCAGATAAGGAGTACGAGTAGTCGCGATCACAAGGATTTCTCTCAGAACTGTCACAGTTTGTGAATACAATAACAAGCACTATGTGTTCTCTATCATACATTCTGAAAGTGGCTTTATTTTTTAATTCATAAAATTGTAATTTAATTACATATAAACTTTGATAAAGGTCAATTTATGTATTTTTTGTGATTCCAATCACTAAAATGCTTGTAATTAAATTTCTTGGTGGTATATTTGTAACCAGCTTCTGAGAGAAGAATGAAATGCTCAAAGGATGAGTCCGTTTTATCGCCTCCAAGGAACCGAGAAATCAACGAATGTTTAATTGATTTAAAAGGTGATAGTTATGAAAGGTTTACCAAGTACAATGTTCTGGAATAGCAAGTCTGTTTACACCGGTAACTTTGTATACCCAACAAGCTTTGGCTACTAAGTGAAGTCAACGCATGTGACTCGAACAGTTTGTTCACCCCTATAAATTGGAATTTTTTTTCAGTGATAGTGCTGACATGATTCACCGCCACCCACATTGGGTGGCGTTTTTTTATCTCTATTTTCTCTTCCTGACTCACTTATTGCCATCAAAGCCTTCTTCTATTCCCCATTCTTCGGTTTTATCGACTTTTCCATCAAATCTGTTAGATACCATGTTAAAAATGGGCCTTTTTCATCTGAAAGTTTAGTACATTGCTCAGTTTTTATTCTCTTTTAGGGAACTGTGTTATCTAGGTTACCTATTGTTTTGTAAGAATATATTCCTTTGCCTACTTTGATAGGTTAGAGAATGTGTTTCATATCCAAAGAAAAAAAACGCATTAGAGTGAAGATTCTATCTAGAATTTGCTATTTGATAACTTTATAATTCCCGCCAATCGATTACGCAACCGTTTACTTTTTTACCTTTACAGGATTCGATCATGCTCGAGAGGCTTTTTAAACTCAGTGAAAATGGCACAAATGTGCGTACTGAGATCATTGCAGGTGTTACGACCTTCCTAACTATGGCTTACATTATTTTTGTAAACCCAGCGATCCTGTCGGATACCGGTATGGACCGTGGTGCCATTTTTGTCGCGACTTGTCTTGCTGCCGCAATCGGCTGTTTTATTATGGGATTTGTTGCGAATTACCCAATCGCACAGGCACCAGGAATGGGCCTGAACGCATTTTTCACTTACTCTGTTGTATTGGGAATGGGTTATACGTGGCAAGTTGCGTTAGCGGCTGTATTTGTTTCTGGCCTTCTGTTTATTCTTTTAAGCGTATTTAAGATCCGTGAGTGGATTATTAACTCGATCCCGCATTCTCTACGAACAGGTATTTCAGCTGGTATTGGTCTTTTCTTAGCGTTTATCGCATTAAAAAATGCAGGTATCGTCGTTGATAACCCAGCGACATTAGTTTCTATGGGAGAGATCACATCATTGCCATCTGTATTGGCCGCGATTGGCTTCTTTCTTACGATTGCATTGGTTCACCGTGGTGTGAAAGGTGCGGTGATGATCGCTATTCTTGGCGTTACAGCGCTTGGTCTTCTATTTGGTGATGTGCAGTGGGGCGGTATTATGTCAACGCCACCAAGCATTGCGCCAACTTTCATGCAACTGGATTTCTCTGGTTTGTTTGAAGTAGGCATGATTTCCGTCGTATTTGCTTTCCTATTTGTCGATTTATTTGACACCGCAGGTACGCTCGTTGGCGTTTCTCAAAAAGCAGGTCTAACTGATGAGAATGGCAACATCCCTCGTTTAAACAAAGCGTTACTTGCAGACTCAACAGCAACGTCAGTAGGTGCATTACTTGGTACTTCTAACACGACATCTTATATTGAAAGCGTTTCTGGTGTGGCTGCGGGTGGGCGTACTGGTCTAACAGCCGTGGTTGTTGGTGTACTCTTCCTACTTGCTCTATTGTTCTCACCACTTGCGGGTATGATCCCTGCTTATGCAACGTCAGGTGCGCTATTCTATGTGGCGATCTTGATGCTGTCTGGGCTAGTAAGCATTGATTGGCGTGACCTAACTGAAGCGTCCCCAGTTGTTGTGACTTGTTTAGTTATGCCGCTAACATTCTCGATTGCAGAAGGTATCACGTTAGGCTTTATCGCATACGCGGCGATCAAGTTATTCAGCGGTAAGGGCCGTGAAGTGTCGATGAGTGTATGGGTGATGTCAGCCATCTTCATCGTTAAATACCTCGTCGGTTAATTTCTCGAGCAAAAAGCCAGTGTGGATTTATTCACGCTGGCTTTTTCTTTTTTTACGTTGTTCACAGAAGACGGTTTTTCTGCGGAATAGGCAGAGAATTTTGATATCACCGTTGGTATTAGCGGTGTGTTTCGGTAGAATAATCGTTTGCGCAGCTTGAAATCCTCGTCTCCAAACATTTTGGAGAAGTTAGTGAGCATTCCGCTTTTGAGTGACTTCGCTAGATTTTGAGGATGCATATTTTCAAATTATTAGGTTATTACAATGAGTAAAAAATTCATTATCACTTGGGATGCAATGCAGACTTACTGCCGTGAACTGGCTGAGAAACAAATGCCAGCTGAGCAATGGAAAGGAATTTGGGCGGTAAGCCGCGGCGGTTTGGTTCCTGGCGCTATTTTGGCTCGTGAACTGGGTATTCGTTACGTTGATACAATCTGTATTTCAAGCTACGACCATGATCATCAGCGCGATATGACGGTACTAAAAGCACCTGAAGGTGATGGCGAAGGTTACCTAATCGTTGAAGACCTAGTAGACAGTGGTGATACAGCGCGCAAACTACGTGAGATGTATCCAAAAGCGAAAATGATCGCTGTGTGTGCGAAACCATCAGGCAAAGAGCTGCTGGATGATTACGTTGTAGATATTGCTCAAGACACTTGGATCGAGCAGCCTTGGGATATGTCAATCCAGTATGCTGAGCCAGTAAACCGCAAGCAAAAATAAGCGCGGTTAAAGAATATTGAGAAGTGCCCCTTTATAGGGGCATTTTTTTTATTATGATATTAAATCATGCTAATAGCCTAGGGTTCTTCCTATGTCTGAAGACGTCAGTAAAAATCTTTCCGAAACTTTGTTCGTGAAACATAAGCAAGCAAAAGAAACCTCCGCGCTTACCCAGTACATGCCGACCAGTAAAAAAATACTTGATGAACGAGAAGCGCAGGGTGATCGTGCTTGGTATCGTCATTTGCGTCGCTTGCAATGGGCTTGGCAAGGATTGTCTCCGATCGAAATGGAAGGCGTACTGTCCAAAATTGCTTCATCATCTCACTCGCGAACCAATGATGATTGGTTAGACACTGTAATGGGTTATCACAGTGGTAACTGGACATTTGAGTGGATCAAGCTTGGTATGGATCATCAGAAGCGAGCAAATGAAATGCAAGGAGAAGAGGCAGCGGATGAACTCTTCACTGCTTCTTTGTGTTTTAGTATTGCAGGCTACCCACATTTAAAAAATGATAACTTGGCATCGCAGGCTCAAGTGCTGGCAAACAAAGCGTATTCTGACGGCGCAGAAAAAACTAAGTACACCATCAAGCAAATTGAAGTGCCTTACCAAAATCGCAAAATCATCGCGAACCTCCATTTACCAAGAACGGATAAACAGTTGCCAGTGGTCATGGTGAGCGCTGGTTTGGATACTCTACAAACCGACATGTGGCGTTTGTTCCGTAATCGTCTTGCACCGCGAGATATTGCGATGTTAACCGTAGACATGCCTTCGGTAGGGCATAGCTCTCATTGGCCCTTGACCGAGAATTCAAGTTGCCTACATCAAGCGGTATTGAATGAGCTTTACTCGCTACCTTGGGTTGATCATCACAAAGTGGGGTTAGTTGGGTTTCGTTTTGGTGGTAATGCCATGATCAGACTTTCTTTTGTCGAGCAGGAAAAGATCAAAGCTTGTGTCGCTCTAGGCGCACCCGTACATGATATTTTTACTTCCCCTCAGAAGTTACAAAAAATGCCGAAGATGTATTTAGATCTTTTGGCTTCCCGTTTGGGGAAAAATGCGGTTGATATTAATAGCATGGCAGGTCAGATGATGGCGTGGTCATTGAAGGTTCAGGGCTTCCTGAGCAGTCGAAAAACCAAAGTGCCTATTTTGGCTTTGAGTCTTGAAGGCGATCCAGTGTCGCCACACAGTGATAATCAACTTGTTGCTCTATTTAGCCAGTATGGTAGAGCGAAAAAAATCAGTTCCAAAACAATTACAAAAGGATATGAGCAATCCCTCGATTTAGCCATAAAGTGGCTAGAAGATGAATTATTAGGGTGACAATTCTCCTAAATTAGTTAAGAGTGATATATCTGAGCAAAAAATAAGCTCATGATAATTAAAAATAATAATCATTCTTGGGTGTTTACTTTTAACTATGAAAACGGAGATTCATATGTCAGAGACGACTCAGGGCCCGACTCACTTTCGCTTGATGTCAAAGTTGAAGGCGATAGGGCCTTACCTGCGCGAACCACAATCGCAAGAAGGGCGCTATTATTTTGATTGTTTATCTGTATGTGTAGACGACAAAAAATCGCCTGAGAAGCGTGAATTTTGGGGCTGGTGGATGGATTTGGAATCCATCGAGGGAGGCTTTACTGCTAAATATCATATTGGCAAGTACAACAAAGAAGGGCAATGGGTATCTGAAGCCCTTCCCAAAAAAGTGGTAGAGGAAGTGTATCTCACGCAGAGCACATTCCATCAAAAGCTGGTTGATACTTTAGAAGAACACTTCAAATTAGAAGTCGAATATCACACGGAGTCTTTCGATTTCGCTTAATTTGGTTGTTTTCATTTAATACCAAACAAAAAGGTGCGAAAACGCACCTTTTCTCTTGTTAATTCCCTATTTGATTGTTAAAACATCCTCTCTTTATTTGTTTTTCACTTCAGAAGACATCATGACAACGAATCAACAAAATGCAGTTGTTTCACAACCACAAACTGTCGTTGTGAAACTGGGTACAAGTGTGCTGACAGGCGGCACTCTGGCACTCGACCGTGCACACATGGTTGAGTTAGCACGCCAGTGTGCTGAGCTTAAAAAACAAGGCCATTCAATCGTAATGGTTTCGTCTGGTGCGATTGCAGCAGGCCGTGAGCATCTTGGTTACCCCGCATTGCCCAACGAGATGGCGAGTAAGCAGTTACTTGCCGCGGTGGGGCAGAGCCGCTTGATTCAAACATGGGAGTCTTTGTTTGGTATTTATGGTATCAAGATCGGCCAAATGCTACTAACCCGTGCCGATTTAGAAGATCGTGAGCGATTCCTTAACGCGCGTGACACTATTAATGCGCTCGTTGCGAACGATATTGTTCCTATCGTAAACGAAAATGATGCCGTTGCGACTAGCGAGATTAAAGTTGGCGATAACGACAACCTTTCCGCTTTGGTAGGCATTTTATGTGGTGCAGATAAGCTCTTGCTTTTAACGGACCAAAAAGGTCTGTTTACTGCTGATCCTCGTAAAGATCCGAACGCAGAGCTTATCAAGGAAGTAAAAACCATCGACGATACGCTGCGTAAAATCGCAGGTGGAAGCGGTACAACATTGGGTACTGGTGGTATGGCAACGAAGCTGCAAGCCGCAGACATCGCTCGCCGCGCAGGTATCGAGGTTATTATTGCTGCTGGTAGTGCGCCGAATGTTATCTTTGACTCTTTAAGTGCTGAACCTCAGGGCACGCGCTTCCTACCTTGCGCTGAAGCCTTAGAGAACCGTAAACGCTGGATTCTAGCGGGACCTGCGGCATCGGGCGACATCGTTATTGATGATGGTGCAGTCAATGCTGTGGTCGGCAAAGGCAGTAGCCTACTTGCTAAAGGGGTCATCAAAGTTAGTGGTGACTTCGCACGAGGCGAAGTGGCGCGTGTAACAAACACTCACGGTAAGTTGGTGGCTCGTGGCATCAGCGCCTACTCAAGTGATGACCTAACTAAAATTACTGGTAAGCACAGTAAAGATATCATCTCTATTTTGGGTCATGATTATGGCTCTGAGGTGATTCACCGCGATGATTTGGTCGTCATTCAGGAATAGAATTAGAGGGAAGCAAAGTGGATTTAACGAATATGGGTAAAGCTGCTAAAGATGCAGCTTTCGAATTAGCGACAGCGTCAACTGCGCAAAAGAACCAAGCATTAGCCATCATTGCTGATGAACTAGAAGCAAACTCTGCTGCTATTTTGGCGGCAAACGCTAAAGACATCGAACTTGGCCGTGAAGCGGGTTTAACCGATGCGCTGCTCGATCGCCTTTTGCTTAATGAAGAACGATTGACTGCAATTGCGAATGATGTTCGCAACGTCATTAGCCTGAACGATCCTGTAGGCAGCGAAATAGACAGTAAGGTACTGGAAAATGGGATGTCACTGTCTCGTCGTCGTGTGCCGCTTGGTGTCGTGGGCGTAATTTATGAAGCGCGTCCAAACGTAACCATTGATATTGCAGCGTTGTGCTTGAAAACCGGCAACGCAAGCATTTTACGTGGTGGCAAAGAGACCTTTTTCTCGAATATGGAATTAGTGAAGGTTATTCAGTCTGCGCTCGCAAAGGCGAACCTTCCAGCCGCTTCTGTGCAGTACATTGAAAAACCAGATCGTGAGCTTGTTTCTCAATTGCTTAAGTTGGACGATTACGTCGACATGATCATTCCACGCGGTGGTGCTGGCCTACACAAAATGTGTAAAGAAAACAGCACGATTCCGGTGATTATTGGTGGCTTTGGTATCAGCCATATCTTTGTCGACGAATCCGCTGATCTAGAGAAATCCCTGAATGTGGTTGAGAACTCTAAAGTTCAACGTCCATCTGCGTGTAACTCATTAGATACGCTGCTCGTGCATGAAAAAATTGCAGCGCAATTCCTACCAATGATCGTAGAGCGCATGAACGATAAAGTGACCTTCGTGATAGAGCCTAAGGCAAAAGCACTGATGGCTCAAGCAACACAAATTCGCGATGCTGTTGAAGGTGACTTTGATACGGAATGGTTGAGCTACACTCTTGGTGTGAAAGTTGTGTCTGATGTGAAAGATGCCATTGATCATATGCGTGTCCATAACGCGAGCCACTCAGATGCGATCATGACCAATAGTTTGGAAAACTCAGAACTGTTCATCAATTCTGTCGGTTCGGCGGCGGTTTATGTGAATGCTTCAACGCGCTTTACAGACGGTGCGCAATTTGGCCTTGGCGCAGAAGTCGCAGTATCTACGCAAAAGCTACATGCACGCGGTCCGATGGGCTTAGAAGAGCTAACTAGCTACAAGTGGGTTGGTAAAGCGAACTACTTAGCACGCAGTTAACACATTCGACGAGATCTTGAGTGAAAAAGGGGCCTTTGCGCCCCTTTTTGTTTTGTCTAACATACCAATTCCGCTACACTACATGAGCTTTTATTTCGGTTTGAAAGCGTTATACCCAAATAGCTTTAATAGAGTCCGTATAACCATGAACGCGTGGTTATCCGTGATTGCTCATGAGGTTATTTTGGTATAGATATGGAGGTGATATGCATTGTCCTTTTTGTTCCGAGAACGATACCAAAGTTATTGATTCCCGCTTAGTGGCTGATGGCCATCAAGTTCGACGTCGCCGTCAGTGCTTGGCGTGTAGCGAGCGTTTCACTACGTTTGAAAGCGCAGAGTTAGTGATGCCTAAAGTGATCAAATCGAATGGCAACCGTGAACCATTTGATGAAGATAAAATGGTCGGCGGTATTCAACGCGCTTTAGAGAAACGCCCAGTGAGTGCCGATTCTATAGAATTAGCGATCAGTATGATCAAATCACAACTGCGTGCGACGGGTGAGCGAGAGGTTCCGAGTGAAATGATTGGTAATTTAGTCATGGACCAGCTCAAAGAGCTCGATAAGGTGGCTTACATTCGTTTTGCTTCGGTTTACCGCAGCTTTGAAGATATTCGCGAGTTTGGCGAAGAGATTGCCCGCCTAGAAGACTGAGTAGCTCATGACTCAACACACTCCTGAAAGAGCGTTTTCTGATTTAGATTTCGCCATGATGTCACGAGCTATTAAGTTAGCGAAACGTGGCATTTACACCACCGCCCCTAATCCAAATGTAGGGTGTGTCATCGTTCGTGATGAAGAAATTGTCGGTGAAGGCTATCACCATCGTGCTGGTGAGCCGCATGCCGAAGTGCACGCGATGCGCATGGCGGGTGAAAAAACAGTTGGTGCAACCGCTTATGTGACGCTAGAACCTTGCTCTCATTACGGCCGTACACCGCCATGTGCCGAAGGGCTGATTAAAGCCAAAGTGGCACGTGTGGTTTGCGCCATGGTAGACCCAAACCCGAAAGTTGCAGGTCGCGGCATCCAGATGTTACGTGATGCCGGAATTGAAGTACAAATCGGCTTGTTAGAGCAAGATGCCCTTGCCCTTAACCCTGGTTTTATAAAGTACATGCGTACAGGCATGCCGTTTGTTCAATTAAAAATGGCAGCCAGTTTGGATGGGCAAAGCGCACTCAGTAATGGTCAGAGCCAATGGATCACCTCCCCAGCGGCCCGCCAAGATGTGCAGCGTTATCGAGCGATAAGTGGTGGCATTCTTTCTACTAGCAAAACGGTGATTGATGATAATGCATCACTCAATGTGCGCTGGGATGACTTACCTAAAAGTGTTCAAGCGCAGTATTTACAAGAAGAGCTTCGTCAACCAGTACGTGTAATCTTAGACCGTCAGAACCATTTAACTGATGCGCTCAAGCTGTTCCATACCGATGGAGAACGAGTTATTGTTCGCTCTGATGGAGACTGTATCCCTCTATTGGACAGCGCTGACCAAATTGACTTATCAACGACATTAAAGCGTATCTCTGATGAGCACCATATCAATCACTTATGGGTTGAAGCTGGAGCTACGCTAGCGAGTGCGATGATAAAGGCTAATCTTGTAGATGAGCTCATTGTTTACCTTGCGCCAAAACTCATGGGCAGCGATGGTCGGGGGCTTATCGGTGCTTTAGGGTTAAGCGCTATGGCTGACGTCATAGATTTAAACATTACAGACGTTCGTATGGTTGGGGTAGACATTCGCATCACGGCCACCATAAAACGTAATGAAATTAGATAAGAAATAGTATGTTTACAGGAATAGTAGAAGCAGTTGGCAAGTTAGCTGCGATTACGCCGAAGGGCGAAGACATCACCGTCACGGTTGAAACGGGTACGCTTGATATGTCAGACGTTAAGTTAGGCGATAGCATTGCGACCAACGGTGTTTGCTTAACGGTAGTTGACTTCGGAAGCCACTATTACAGTGCTGATCTGTCATTAGAAACCTTGAAGAAAACTGGGTTTGCTGAATACCAAGTAGGCGATAAGGTGAATCTAGAAAAAGCCATGTTGCCAACAACGCGATTGGGTGGACATATCGTTTCTGGCCATGTCGATGGGGTTGGTGAAATTGTCGAACGCAATTCAGTTGGCCGTGCGATAGAGTTTTGGGTTGCAATGCCTGCGGAAATTAGCAAGTACGTTGCAGAGAAAGGCTCGATTACTGTTGATGGTATTAGCCTAACCGTCAACGACTTACGTAAAAATGCTTTTAAGCTGACGATCGTTCCTCATACGAGTGAAGAAACTACGATTGACCAGTTTCAAGTGGGGCGCAAAGTCAACTTAGAAGTTGATGTACTTGCGCGTTATATGGAGCGTTTACTGCAAGGACAACAAGAAGATAAGGCCGAGTCTCGTATCACGATGGACTTTTTACAGCAAAACGGTTTTGCATAAGTCTTGGGAGTGGCTGCGTGAGGCATGCGATAAAGAGCAGACTCACAGAACACCGCGAGATTCATTGACTTGCTTAATGCAAAGCTCAAACTATTGACCTAACTAGCATTCACTGCAACGTAATTTTTCATTGCTGTCGCAATAACAAATTTAGAATAACGGGATAACAGACTATGCCAATCAGTACGCCACAAGAAATTATTGATGATATTCGCGCAGGCAAAATGGTCATCCTAATGGATGATGAAGACCGCGAGAATGAAGGTGACTTGATCATGGCTGCCGAGCATATTACGCCGGAAGCCATCAACTTTATGGCAACCTATGGCCGTGGCCTGATTTGTTTAACCATGACCAAAGATCGTTGCGAAAGTCTAGGTCTGCCACCAATGGTGCAAGACAATAATGCGCAATACACCACCAACTTTACTGTTTCGATTGAGGCAGCAGAAGGGGTAACGACTGGTATTTCAGCCGCAGATCGCGCACGTACCGTTCAAGCAGCAGTCGCGCCAAACGCTAAAGCTGCGGATTTGGTGCAGCCTGGTCACATCTTCCCTCTCGCAGCTCAAGACGGCGGTGTACTGACTCGTGCAGGTCACACTGAAGCTGGCTGTGATTTGGCTCGTCTTGCTGGTTTAGAGCCAGCATCGGTGATTGTTGAGATCTTAAATGACGACGGCACGATGGCTCGTCGCCCAGATCTAGAGATCTTTGCAGAGAAGCACGGTATTAAATTGGGCACTATTGCCGACCTAATTGAGTACCGCAATAACACTGAGACAACGATTGAACGTGTGGCAGAGTGCAAGTTACCGACAGAGTTTGGCGAGTTCACGTTAGTCACGTACAAAGACACCATTGATAACCAAGTGCACTACGCAATGTGCAAGGGCGATTTGAAAGAAAAAGCGCCACTGGTTCGCGTTCATCTTCAAGACGTTTTTACCGACTTACTACGTAGCGATCGTAATGCAGAGCGCAGCTGGACACTAGATAAGGCAATGAAACGCATTGGTGAAGAAGGCGGTGTGCTGGTTGTTCTTGGCCATGAAGAATCGACCGATCTACTTATTCATCGCGTGAAGATGTTCGAAGCGCAAGACAAAGGTGAAGCCCCAACGCTTGCTAAAAAACAAGGCACGTCTCGCCGTGTTGGCGTTGGTTCACAGATTCTTGCGGATCTCGGTGTACATGATATGCGCCTTCTGTCATCGACCAACAAAAAGTACCACGCGTTAGGTGGTTTTGGTCTGAACGTTGTTGAGTACGTCTGCGAGTAACAACCGAACAATAAGTTCCTAGTCTTTGACGTGCTTAACTCGTCAATGGCTAGGAACCGGTGATTTGCCTCCAATTTCCATTAGATATTGCTCACAAATTTGTGCTAGAATCCGGCGATTCTCACTTGATGAACATATTTCACTTAT
>NZ_JAWOVZ010000018.1:0-34351 GCF_033340175.1 Vibrio sp. 1557
GAAACGACGGCAATGACCAAATCACAAATTCTATCGCAAGCGTCAAGCTCAATCCTTGCGCAAGCGAAACAAGCGCCAAACTCAGCGCTAAGTCTGCTAGGTTAATTTCAAACCTAAGACGAGAACCTCATTGGCTCGTGGTGAGAGATGAGCGAGTAAACCCAGCTTCGGCTGGGTTTTTTTCTGTCTTTTGGGCCCCCAGGATTTCTGCGAATCACGACATTAGAGCTTCATCACATTTCAGTAAGCCAAAGAAAATAATCGCAAAAAATTGAAAATTTCTTCTAAAGGATATTCATCGGTCGCCGTTAAAGGGACTGAGAGAAATGAGATGTACCTAAGTGAGGTGAGAGACACGACGGTACATTCACTAAAGCCTTAAGGAGATCAATTATGGCGATTAACGTTAATACTAACGTTTCTGCGATGACTGCACAGCGTTACCTAAACCAGGCAGCTGACGGTCAACAAAAATCTATGGAGCGTTTGTCTTCGGGTTATAAAATCAATAGCGCGAAAGACGATGCTGCAGGTCTACAGATTTCAAACCGCTTGAATGCACAAAGCCGTGGCCTAGACATGGCAGTGAAAAACGCAAACGACGGTATTTCTATTGCACAGGTTGCTGAAGGTGCAATGAATGAATCTACCAACATCCTACAACGTATGCGTGATCTTTCGCTTCAATCGGCGAACGGCTCTAACTCAAAAGCAGAACGTGTAGCGATCCAAGAAGAAGTAACAGCGCTAAACGACGAGCTAAACCGTATTGCTGAAACTACCTCTTTCGGTGGTAACAAGCTTCTAAACGGTACTTACGGTACTCAATCTTTCCAAATCGGTGCGGACTCAGGTGAAGCAGTGATGCTTTCTATGGGTAACCTACGCTCAGACACTTCAGCAATGGGTGGTAAGAGCTACGCAGCAGAAGAGGGTAAAGACGCATCTTGGACTGTTGGTGAGAAAACAGAGTTCAAAATGAGCTATACCAACAAGCAGGGTGAAGAGAAAGAGCTATCAATCAGCGCTAAACAAGGCGATGATATTGAACAGCTAGCGACATACATCAACGGTCAAAACGATGATGTAAAAGCCTCTGTTGGCGAAGATGGCAAACTACAAATATTTGCTTCTTCTCAAAAAGTTGAAGGTGATGTTGAGTTTTCTGGCAACCTAGCAGACGAGATCGGCTTTGGTGGCCCGAAAGACGTAACAGTGAAAGACATCGATGTAACCACAGTAGCTGGCTCTCAAGAAGCAGTAGCGGTTATCGACGGTGCTCTTAAGTCCGTAGACAGCCAACGAGCTTCACTCGGTGCTTTCCAAAACCGCTTCAACCACGCAATCAGCAACCTAGACAACATTAACGAGAACGTTAACGCGTCTAAAAGCCGTATTAAAGATACTGATTACGCGAAGGAAACCACTGCGATGACTAAGTCGCAAATTCTTCAGCAAGCAAGTACTTCAATCCTGGCTCAAGCGAAGCAGTCTCCATCTGCAGCGCTAAGCTTGTTGGGCTAAGTGGTAAACCCAGCCTGAGGTCAACACCTTAGTGCTGGGGCACCAAAGCGATAGATTCTATCGTTAGCCCATAAGGTGGAAGGGAGATTGTAATGGATATATCCTCCTACGCATCGAACATCCAGCCTTACGGCACGCCAAATGGCACAAAGTTTGCAAATAAAAATGGCAATGATATAGGCACGTCTAGCCCAGCAAATTCAAATGGTGAGATTTCGCCGCAAAAAGCGAAAAACACCGAATACGACTTCTCTGTTCAAGCTGCGATCGAGATGGCTGAAAGCCGTCAAGAACTGAACAAAGAAGAACGTGAAAAATTGGTCGCACAAATGAATGAATTTGTAACGTCCATAAACAAAGGAGTCGCATTTCGAGTGGATGAAGAATCCGGACGAGATGTGGTGACGATTTATGAAGCCAATACCGGTGACGTGATTCGTCAAATTCCTGATGAAGAAATGCTAGTGGTATTGCGTCGCCTAGCTGAGCACACAGCCAACAGCGGGTTGTTGACTGAAAAAGTGTAAGTCGTTTTTAGAGGTGATTTGATGAGTTTAGGCCCTTTGGGGATGTCTGGCGGCATGGATATTAATTCCATGGTCAGCAAAATTGTGGATGCCGAACGCGTACCAAAGCAGCAACGCATCGACAACGAACGCACGACAATTAATGCCAGTATCAGTGCTTACGGACGACTCAGAGAATCATTGGATACGATGAAAAATCTCATGGCGAACTTTCGCCAGGAGAAAGCATTTGCCGTTCGCACTGTCGAAACGACCGATGACAATATCGTATCTGCCACGGCAACCACAGATGCTATCGCTGGCAAATATGCTATCGATGTGTTGCAGCTTGCTCAGAGCCATAAAGTCGCTTCTGACGTATTGCCAGAAGACGCAAAATTTGGCCCTGGTAAGCTGCAGATTTCGCTTGGTGATGAGCGTTTTAATATCGATGTTCGTTCCCGATCTAAGCTCATCGATGTCGTACGTGGCATCAATGGCGCTAAAGATAACCCTGGCGTTCGTGCATCTCTTATTAACGACGTCGAAGGTCCACGCCTTATCCTTGCTTCTAACCTCTCTGGTAAGGATCATCAAATCAGAGTCAGTGTGGAGGCAGAAAAAGGCAACCCTCTTAAATATTTCGAATACCAAACACTTGAAGACCGCGTCAACGCGCTTGAAGAAGCTCGTTCAGCGGCGGAAGATGTCTTAGGTCCTCTTAAATTTCCGGAACAACCAGCAGAAGATCTGGATGTAAACGGCAATCCTCTACCTCCAGAAGAGCAAAAAGCGGCAGACGATGTACAAGATGATGCATCGCAGGCGCCAATCTCTGCGGCGGGTGCAGAAGCAGCCAAAGCTGGTCAAGAAGCCATTGATGAAGCCAATCGACGCGCGAGCTTACGCCCTGAAGACAGAATTCCAGGGTGGACAGAAACTGCGTCAGGTACTTTGTTGGACTCTTATGAAGAACCAGAGCTCGAACTCGACGAAAAGGCAATAGAGAAGGCACCAGATGTACCAGGCTGGAATAATGCCGCATCGGGCACCCTAACCGATTCTTACGTTACGACGAAAGAGGCTAAGCAGCTTCTTGAGCAAGAAAAAGCGGAAATCGAGCAAAAAATTGCGAGTGAAAAGCAAGCGTTAGACGAAAAAGTGGCACGTGGTGAACTTTCCGAAGCGCAAGCTAAGCAAATTCATCGCGCTAAACTTGATCCTCAAGAACGTGAGCGTCTGGAAAAAATTGATGAAGCAGAAGCGAAAATCGCAAAGGCACAATCTGCTTTTGAAGAATACCTTGGGATGACAGAAGTACAAGCAGGGCAAGATTCAGAAGTTCTGCTTGATGGCGTGGCAAAGCTATCTAGCCACAACAATGTGATTGAAGATGCGATCGAAGGTGTTGATTTAACACTAAAAGGCAAATCAGAACCGAATAAACCGCCTGCTGAAATTGGTGTCGAGTACGACCGTCAAAGTGTACGCAACGATATCGAAAACTTTGTGGCAGCGTATAACTCGTTTTATCAAACCTCCCAAGCGTTGGCGAGTGTGGATCCGGTAACGGGTCAAAAAGGGCCGTTGTCAGGTGACAGCACCGTACGCAGTGCAGATTCACGATTAAAATCGGTCTTTTCTACTCGAATCGATAAGGCGCCTGAAAACCTAAAGTCCTTAACAGAATTTGGCATTACGACCACACGTCAAGGCACCCTAGAAATCAACTATGACATGCTAGACCGCCAGTTGAACAATAACTTCAACGAGTTAGAAAAGTTCTTCGGTGGCAACACAGGTTTTGCTAAACGAGTAGAAGATGCGATTCACGGTATCACAGGTATTACAGGCAGTATTCGTACTCGAGAAAAAAGTCTCACAGAACAAAACTACCGTTTGAGTGACGATCAAGCGGCATTAGATCGCCGCATGGAAAGCCTAGAGAAGCGTACTCATGCGAAGTTTACCGCGATGCAAGATGCGACCGGTAAAATGCAAGGCCAGTTAGGCGCTTTGATGAGTGCGTTGGGTTAATAAATGCAAAAAGAACTCATGGAAATTAGTGATATAGATCAACTAATTACGCAAGAATTAGAAAAAGTTGACTTTAATGCTGAAGAAATTCTTCGCTTGGTCGATATCAGGGAACGGTTATTGCAGAACCTGTTACCAATTATTCATCAAAATCCTTTGGTTAAGCAGGATGCAGAGTGGCAAGCATTGCTAACTCGTACCAAAAGAATTGTCGAGCTGATGCAATCGGAAACGTCAAAGGTCGGAAAAGAGCTCCATAAGTTTCGTTATGGCCAGCGTTCACTTCAGCAGTACAAAAAATTTATTTAAAAGAGGATTACTATGCGCGGTTCTTTGCAAGCATACAAAAAGGTATCAGTCGACAGCCAGCTTAGCGCGGCTTCTCCGCACAAAGTCATTCAAATGCTTATGGCTGGTGCGATTGAGCGCCTTATTCAAGGTAAAGCAGCCATGCAAGCAGGCAATATTCCAGCAAAAGGTGAGCGCTTAGGTAAAGCGTTAGACATCATTATCGCGCTACGCAGCTGTCTATCTATGGATGACGGTGGTGATATTGCTTCAAACTTAGATTCACTGTATGAGTTTATGATCACGCAAATTTCTGCTGCTAACCATCAAAATGAGCCTCAGCTGATCGACGACGTTATCGACATTATCCGTGAGATCAAGTCCGCTTGGGACCAAATCCCAACAGAGTTTCATAATCTTACCGCTGCTGAAGTTGGTATTTAATAGTCAAAACAATGCGTTAAGATACTAGACGAATATATTTGTCAATTGCGCAACGAGTTGTGTAGCAAAGTTTCTATCAAGCTCACACCTCTCCATTGCTTGGTTGCCTTATTTTTATATTCAAATAAAATAGAAGCCATTAGTAGCCCTAATGGCTTTTTTGTTGCTGATTTTCCTATTTTGTCTATCGTAAATTGAGTGTGGTGGTTCTGCCTTCTTTAGCACCCAATTGCGCAAATCAAGGTTTGGCCGCAACGCACCTAAAATAAAGGCAATCATTCTTACTTATGCATGGTTTGGCAAAGCTGCTTGTAATTGATGATGACGCATCAAGTCGTTTAAATTTAAGCAATATATTGGAATTTGTTGGAGAAAATTGCGAAGCGGTCAGTTCTGATCAGCTCAGCGATGTTGATTGGTCTAGCGTATGGTCGTGCTGTATTGTTGGTAATATTCCAGCAGGTCAAGCGGCGAGTACGGTTATCTCTCATTTAAACAGCGCTTACCACATCCCTCTTCTAGTCATGGGCCGTTTTCCTTTGCCTGTTGATGATCTTCCAAATTTTGTTGGTGAACTAGAGCTGCCGCTTAATTACCCACAGCTTAGTGAAGCGTTACGCCACTGCAAAGATTTTCTGGGGCGAAAAGGAGTGAATGTTGTTGCTAGTGCACGCAAAAACACGCTTTTTCGCAGCTTAGTTGGTCAAAGTAGAGGTATTCAAGAAGTTCGACACCTGATTGAGCAAGTATCAAACACGGAAGCAAACGTGTTGATCTTAGGTGAGTCCGGTACGGGTAAAGAAGTTGTTGCGCGTAACATCCACTATCATTCTTCATACCGCGATGGCGCATTTGTACCTATTAACTGTGGTGCAATACCGCCTGAGCTCCTAGAAAGCGAATTATTTGGTCACGAAAAAGGCGCGTTTACTGGTGCGTTAACTGCCCGTAAAGGTCGATTTGAGCTCGCAGACGGTGGCACTATCTTTCTTGATGAGATTGGCGATATGCCAATGTCGATGCAAGTAAAGTTGCTTCGTGTATTGCAAGAACGCTGCTTTGAACGTGTAGGTGGCAATAGTACCATCAAGGTAAATGTTCGAGTGGTGGCGGCGACACACCGTAATCTAGAAAATATGATTGAAGAAGGCACGTTCCGAGAAGACTTGTTCTATCGCCTGAACGTGTTTCCAATTGAGATGCCAGCGCTGAAAGAGCGCAAACAAGATATACCATTGCTGCTGCAAGAACTGATGACACGTTTAGAGGCGGAGGGCGGACAACCTATCTGCTTTACACCTCGTGCAATCAACTCACTTATGGAGCATAACTGGCCGGGCAACGTACGCGAGTTGGCTAATCTTGTTGAGCGAATGATTATTCTGTATCCAAATAGCTTGGTGGATGTAAACCATCTACCAACCAAATATCGCTACAGTGACATCCCAGAGTTCCAACCAGAGAGCAATCCATTTGTTTCGGTGGAAGAGCAAGAGCGTGATGTATTCCAAGATATCTTCTCTGAAGATTTTAGCTTTGAAGATCAAGACGACCTTGATCACAGCATGAACGCCCCGCAAGCGCTGCCACCGGAAGGGGTTAATTTGAAAGAGCTGCTGGCTGATTTAGAAGTTAATATGATCAGCCAAGCATTAGAAGCGCAGGGTGGCGTTGTTGCAAGAGCGGCCGACATGCTGGGTATGCGACGTACTACGCTGGTGGAAAAAATGCGTAAGTACAACTTACAGCGCTAGGTAAAGTGAAGTTTTAAGACGATATCTGAATAATCACTTGGGCTGGTTAACATCGCTTTTCTGGCATCCAAAACCGTTATCTCTGAGTGTCAACTTATTGTCGATAGCTTAACGTCCTGATAAATATAAAAAATAGCTTGGTACGCTAATTGCTTGCCAAGCTATTTTAGTTTTAGCGGCGATATTTCGACAGGCAGTAATGGATAACAACACCAATCAATCCCATTTAGATTCCGTAGAGAATCAGGTTGAGCGCTACAAACAGGTGCTCGATGTGATGCCTGCTGGAGTGATTTTGCTCGATACGTACGGAGTAGTGCGTGAAGCAAATCCAGAAGCGCACCGAATTCTCGAGATTCCACTGGTTAACGAAAAATGGTTCAACGTTATCCAGGCGGTGTTTGACCCACGTGAAGATGATGGCCATGAAGTTTCATTACGTAATGGCCGTAAAGTTCGACTCGCCATCTCGGCGTCCACAACAGGTCAATTGATCCTGATTACCGATTTAACCGAAACCCGTTTACTTCAAGCTCGTGTCAGTGATTTACAGCGCTTATCGTCGTTAGGACGTATGGTTGCGTCGCTTGCTCACCAAGTAAGAACGCCGCTGTCGAGCGCTATGTTATATGCATCCAATTTGGGAGCGCCAAATCTTCCTCCAGCGACAAAAGATCGCTTCCAAACCAAATTAATGGATCGACTGCACGATTTGGAAAAGCAGGTTAATGATATGCTGCTTTTTGCTAAAGGTGGTGATAATAAAGTCATTAAGCCATTTACGATTGCCCAGTTGGTAGCGGAATACCAGCCGATGGTCGAAACCGCGCTAAAAAACAACAGTATTGATTACTGCCTAGAAGTGGAAGAAGAACAAACTGAACTACTAGGCAATGCGAACGCCATTGCATCCGCATTAAGTAATCTGGTCATGAACGCGATTCAAATGTCTGGTAAAGAATCGCAAGTCGATATTTTTTTCCGCCCGGTAAATGGTGAGTTACGCATTTCTGTGCAAGACAGCGGACCGGGTGTGCCCGAAGAACTGCAAGCCAAAATCATGGAGCCATTTTTTACCACACGTTCTCAAGGAACTGGATTAGGGTTGGCAGTTGTTCAAATGGTTTGCCGTGCCCATGACGGTCGATTGGAACTTATTTCAGAGCAGGGTGATGGAGCCTGCTTCACCATGTGCATTCCGCTAGAGCGAGTGCAAACAGAAGCGCAATAAGCGGCCTTTGGTAATAACAATTTCTGGAGAATCATAATGGCGCAAAGCAAAGTGCTGATCGTAGAAGACGATGAAGGTCTTCGTGAAGCCCTAGTCGATACTCTGGCTCTGGCAGGGTATGAGTGGTTGGAAGCGGACTGTGCTGAAGATGCACTGTTGAAGCTGAAATCGAATACGGTTGATATCGTCGTTTCTGATGTGCAAATGGCGGGTATGGGTGGCTTAGCTCTGCTCAAAAGCATCAAGCAGAATTGGCCTAACTTACCAGTATTGCTAATGACGGCATACGCCAATATTGAAGATGCCGTGTCTGCAATGAAAGATGGCGCGATTGACTACATGGCGAAACCATTTGCACCAGAAGTGTTGCTAAATATGGTCAGTCGTTATGCACCGATAAAAAGTGATGACAACGGTGACGCTATCGTTGCTGATGAGAAAAGTCTGCGCTTACTCGCGTTGGCCGATAAAGTGGCGCGTACAGATGCGAATGTTATGGTGCTAGGTCCGAGTGGCTCAGGTAAAGAAGTGATGTCGCGTTATATTCACAACGCGTCAAATCGTAAAAATGGTCCTTTTGTCGCAATTAACTGTGCCGCGATTCCTGACAATATGCTCGAAGCAACACTGTTTGGCTATGAAAAGGGCGCATTTACTGGTGCTGTTCAGGCATGCCCAGGAAAGTTCGAACAAGCGCAAGGTGGCACAATCTTGCTTGATGAAATCAGCGAAATGGACTTGAACCTGCAAGCGAAGTTGTTGCGTGTTTTGCAAGAGCGAGAAGTAGAGCGCCTAGGCAGTCGCAAAAGCATCAAGTTAGATGTTCGTGTGTTAGCGACGAGTAACCGTGATCTTAAGCAATACGTGTCAGAAGGAAACTTCAGAGAGGACTTATATTACCGCCTGAATGTATTCCCAATTGCGTGGCCTGCACTTAAAGAACGTAAAGGCGATATTGCACCGCTTGCCAAGCATCTTGCTGAGCGTCATTGCAGCAAAATGGGCATGCCAGTGCCTCAATTCTCGACCGTTGCGTTAGAAAAACTATTGCAATACCCTTGGCCGGGTAATGTTCGTGAATTGGATAACGTGGTTCAACGAGCGCTGATATTAAGTGAAAATGGCGACATCGATGCAGAGCACATTTTGCTCGAGGGCGTAGATTGGCAAGATGCCAATAGCTTGCAACACGTGGTGCAAAATGCAGATATGGTCGTGCCCAATGTTAAGCCAGTTGCTCAAGCTGAGAGTGTCAGCCGCCCAGTAACTGGTGGAGAAGGCTTAGGCAGCGAGCTGCGCGATCAAGAATACGCCATTATTTTGGAGACTTTGGTTGAGTGTAATGGTCGACGCAAAGAAATGGCGGAGAAACTGGGTATAAGCCCTCGAACCTTGCGCTATAAGCTTGCCAAAATGCGTGATGCTGGTATAGATATCCCGAATTAACACAGACAACGGCCATAAGACGAAAAGTGTAAGTAAATTGATTGCTAATGTCTTATGGCACGTTAATTGCTGTGTCAATAATCAGTTTTGTTAATAGTCAATCTTTTGGCTTAGAGGTGCTAATGAAAATTGATGGTATTCAGGCAGAAATGCGCGCCATGATGGTAGAAGCAACCAATACGGCTCCTACTGCAAGTGGGGCGAAAGTTGGAGCGGATTTTAACGATCTCCTAACTAAAGCCATCAATAACGTGAACACACTTCAAAAAGCATCTGGTGATTTACAAACCCGTTTTGATCGTGGTGATGCCGATGTATCCCTTTCTGACGTTATGATCGCTCGTAACAAGTCTAGTGTCGCTTTTGATGCGACGGTTCAAATTCGCAATAAACTCGTTGAGGCATATAAAGACCTCATGAACATGCCAGTGTAATTTAGGTAATAAGTGTGGCAGACAAGTCTACAGATTTAACCGTCACTGAAGGCGGCTCAGATGGTGCACTGGTAGCAAGTTCCGATGTGGATGTGGAGAGTCAAAATCCAGATCTAGAGGAGCGCAGTGCGTCAAAATTCGATATGGCAGTGGGCGACCTCGATTTACTTCGTCAGGTTGTGCTTGTGCTGTCGATATCCATCTGTGTTGCATTGATCGTGATGCTGTTCTTTTGGGTCAAAGAACCGGAGATGCGCCCACTTGGTGCGTATGAGACCGAAGAATTGATCCCCGTTCTGGATTATCTGGACCAGCAGAAAATCAATTATAAGCTTGATGGCAATACTGTTTCTGTTGAATCGAGTGAGTACAACTCGATCAAACTTGGCATGGTTCGTTCCGGCGTTAACCAAGCTACAGAAGCAGGCGATGATATTTTGCTGCAAGACATGGGTTTTGGTGTTTCACAACGTCTCGAGCAAGAGCGTCTCAAACTCAGTCGAGAGCGCCAATTAGCTCAAGCAATTGAAGAAATGAAGCAAGTTCGCAAAGCACGAGTGTTATTGGCACTGCCAAAGCACAGCGTGTTTGTGCGTCATAACCAGGAAGCGTCTGCGTCGGTATTTTTGACATTGTCGACAGGCACGAACCTTAAGCAACAAGAAGTGGATTCTATTGTCGACATGGTAGCGAGTGCCGTGCCGGGAATGAAAACTTCTCGAATTACCGTCACAGATCAGCATGGCCGCTTACTCAGCTCAGGCTCCCAAGATCCTGCTTCTGCAGCGCGACGCAAAGAACAAGAATTAGAACGCAGCCAAGAGCAAGCGCTGCGCGAAAAAATTGATTCCGTACTATTACCGATTTTAGGTTATGGCAACTATACGGCGCAGGTTGATATCCAAATGGATTTCAGTGCGGTTGAACAAACTCGCAAACGCTTTGATCCGAACACCCCTGCGACCCGCAGTGAGTACGCACTCGAAGATTACAATAACGGTAACATGGTAGCGGGTATTCCGGGTGCGTTGAGTAATCAGCCTCCAGCGGATGCCTCAATTCCGCAAGATGTGGCTCAAATGAAAGATGGTTCTGTCATGGGGCAGGGTTCAGTTCGTAAAGAGTCCACGCGTAACTTTGAGCTAGATACCACCATCAGCCACGAGCGAAAGCAGACCGGGACGGTGGCTCGTCAGACCGTTTCTGTTGCGATTAAAGACCGTCGTCAAGTTAACCCTGATACGGGTGAAGTGACTTATACCCCAATGTCCGAATCTGAAATCAATGCTATTCGCCAAGTATTAATTGGTACCGTCGGCTTTGATCAAGGTCGTGGCGATTTACTGAATGTATTGAGTGTAAAGTTTGCTGAGCCAGAGGCTGAGCAGCTAGAAGAACCACCAATTTGGGAGCACCCTAACTTCAGTGATTGGGTTCGTTGGTTCGCAAGTGCATTAGTGATTATTGTGGTTGTGTTGGTTCTGGTTCGCCCAGCAATGAAGAAATTGCTTAACCCTACCAGCGATGATGAAGACGAAATGTACGGACCAGACGGCTTGCCGATTGGTGCGGATGGTGAAACTAGCTTGATTGGCAGTGACATCGAAAGCAGCGAACTGTTCGAGTTTGGCTCAAGTATTGATTTGCCAAACCTTCATAAAGATGAAGATGTATTGAAAGCGGTTCGCGCTCTGGTTGCGAATGAACCTGAACTGGCTGCTCAAGTAGTGAAAAACTGGATGAATGACAATGGCTAACGATATCGTACCTCAAGATGACAACGCCGCGGGAATGCCAGTAGAGCTGGATGTTTCAACCATTACCGGCGAAGAAAAAGCGGCAATTTTACTACTGAGCCTTAATGAACAAGATGCAGCTGGCATTATCCGTCACCTAGAACCAAAACAGGTTCAGCGTGTTGGTAGTGCGATGGCTCGCGCGAAGGATCTCAGCCAAGACAAGGTATCTGCTGTTCATCGTGCGTTTTTGGAGGATATCCAGAAATACACCAACATTGGTATGGGCAGCGAAGACTTTATGCGTAATGCACTGGTTGCCGCTCTTGGTGAAGACAAAGCCAACAACTTGGTTGACCAGATCCTACTTGGTACGGGATCAAAAGGCTTGGATTCTTTGAAATGGATGGACCCACGCCAAGTGGCGAGCATTATTGTCAATGAACACCCACAGATTCAAACTATCGTACTGTCTTATTTAGAAGCAGACCAATCTGCAGAGATTTTGTCTCAGTTCCCTGAGCGCGTGCGTTTGGATCTGATGATGCGTATTGCCAACCTTGAAGAAGTTCAGCCATCAGCATTGGCAGAGCTGAACGAAATCATGGAGAAACAGTTCGCGGGTCAAGCGGGTGCACAAGCAGCCAAAATTGGCGGCCTGAAAGCAGCAGCGGAGATCATGAACTACCTAGACAACAACGTCGAAGGTTTGTTAATGGAGCAAATTCGCGATCAGGACGAAGACATGGCGACGCAAATCCAAGACCTAATGTTTGTCTTCGAAAACTTAGTCGAGGTGGACGACCAAGGTATTCAGAAGTTGCTGCGTGACGTACCACAAGACGTGTTGCAAAAAGCACTCAAAGGTGCAGATGACTCGTTACGTGAGAAAGTCTTCAAGAATATGTCTAAACGTGCTGCTGATATGATGCGTGATGATATAGAAGCGATGCCGCCAGTACGAGTGGCAGATGTAGAAGCCGCTCAGAAAGAAATCTTAGCAATTGCCCGTCGAATGGCGGATGCTGGTGAGCTCATGCTATCTGGCGGTGCTGACGAATTCTTATAATTTCTATTGCTTCGCAATTATCCTATTGCGGAGCACCCTCACTTCTTAATCGAACACACAATAGGTAACCCATGGCTGGCGATAGAAAACGTGGATTTATCCGTCCTGATGAAGATGATTCGATGATCGAACCTCAACGTTGGGGGCTGCCTGATTATGGCGAGCCTAAAGCCAAACAAGCAAAACAAACCGCGTTCAACTATGACCCGGGATGGGTGCCGAATTTTGATGAGCCTGAAGAAGAGCAGCCACTTGCGCTAACCGAAGAACAAATTGAACTGATTAAGCAAGGTGCTTATCAAGAAGGCTTACATCAAGGTCAGGAAGCTGGCTTTAAGCAAGGCTACGACAAAGGTAAAGAAGAAGGGTTGCAAGCCGGCCATGCTGAAGGTCTCGAGCTCGGAAAAGCTGAAGGGGTGACTGCAGGGCAAGAATACATTCAGCAGCAAGTTGAAACCTTTATGAACTTGGCCAATCAGTTTGCTCAACCTTTGGAGTTGATGAATGCTCAGGTTGAAAAGCAGCTGGTGGATATGGTGCTCTGCTTAGTCAAAGAAGTGGTGCACGTTGAAGTACAAACCAACCCTCAAATTATTTTAGATACAGTGAAGCAGTCGGTCGAAGCGCTACCAATATCAGGCCACCCTATTACCTTGCACCTGAATCCAGAAGATGTCGCGATTATTCGTTCAGCTTATGGTGAAGAAGACCTTGATTGTCGCAACTGGACGTTAGTTGCTGAGCCATCGCTCAATCGAGGTGATGTCCAGATTGAAGCCGGCGAATCAAGCATTAATTATCGCATGGAAGAACGCGTCAAAAGCGTATTGCACAGCTTTTGTGGCGCAAACCGTCATCAAGAGGGTGAGTAATCCATGCAAGCACTCGCTGACCGCTTAAAAAGCTACAAAGTTGAAGGCCTTACGACGCGCCCTGTCGCCTCTGGCAAACTGGTGCGTGTGGTTGGGTTAACGTTGGAAGCAACCGGCTGTCGCGCACCAATTGGCAGTTTATGCTTAGTGGAAACCATGTCAGGTCAGATGGAAGCCGAGGTTGTCGGCTTTTCAGGTGACAACCTATTTTTAATGCCAAGCGAACAAATTACGGGCATTTTACCTGGCGCGAGAGTCACCCCTTTAACCAATGACGCTGGTTTGCCTGTCGGCATGGAGCTACTTGGGCGCGTTATAGACGGGGTTGGGAATCCACTTGATGGACTTGGCCCTTTGTATACCGATCACCGTGCCTCTTTTAATGCCGAACCGATCAACCCGTTGGCTCGAAAACCAATTTCTGAACCGCTCGATGTTGGCCTAAAAGCCATCAATGGTTTGTTGACGGTTGGTAAAGGTCAGCGTATCGGTCTGTTTGCAGGTTCTGGTGTGGGTAAATCGGTCACGCTTGGCATGATGACGCGAGGCACCACCGCACAGGTTGTGGTCGTCGGCCTGATAGGTGAGCGTGGACGTGAAGTTAAAGAGTTCATCGAAGAGATCTTGGGTGAGGACGGTCGTCGCCGCTCAGTGGTGGTCGCGGCGCCTGCCGATGCTTCACCTCTAATGCGCTTAAAGGGGTGCCAAACGGCATTAACGATTGCTGAATACTTCCGGGACCAAGGGTTAGATGTTCTGCTATTGATGGACTCGTTGACTCGTTTTGCACAAGCACAGCGTGAAATCGCACTTTCTGTTGGTGAGCCGCCAGCGACGAAAGGCTACCCGCCTTCTGTATTTGCCAAGCTGCCAGCGCTGGTTGAGCGAGCGGGTAATGGAAGTGCCGAACAAGGCTCGATTACGGCGTTCTTTACCGTGTTGACCGAAGGGGATGATTTGCAAGATCCGATAGCGGACGCATCGCGAGCCATTCTTGATGGCCATATTGTACTTTCTCGTGAAATGGCGGATGCAGGCCATTATCCGGCGATTGATGTCGAGAAGTCGGTGAGCCGTGTTATGCCGCAAATCACGACCGAAGAGCACGTTCTGATGTCAAAAGCGGTGCGACAGGTCTTGTCTATTTGTCGCAAGAATCAAGATTTGGTCTCGATTGGAGCGTACAAACCGGGTACCGATCCTGCTATTGATGGCGCATTTACTTTGAAACCGAAGTTAGACGAATACTTGCAGCAGAGCATGAAAGAATCAGTGCCATATGATATGTGCGTCAATATGCTTAGAAACATTTTGGGTGGGTGATAGCGCATGAATAATGCGATGGAGTTTCTACTTGAGCAAACTAAGGATCGTGAAGACCAAGCTGTGCTTGCACTGAACAAAGCGCGTTCTGAACTCGAAGATTATTACCGTCAGGTTGAACAAATTGAAAAGTATCGGCTTGATTATTGCCAGCAGCTCGTCGACCGTGGTCAGGCGGGCCTAACGGCAAGTCAATATGGACACTTAAATCGATTCCTTACCCAGCTAGATGAAACTTTATCTAAGCAAAAGCAAGCAGAAAGTCATTTCAAAGAGCAGGTTGAAAACTGTAAAGAATATTGGTTAACCGTGCGTAAAGAACGCAAATCCTATGAGTGGATGATAGACAAACGCGAAAAAGAGAAACAACTTGCTGAAGCTAAGCGCGAACAAAAGCAAATGGACGAGTTTTCCACCTTACTTTACAGTCGAAAACCACATCGTTTCTAAACGTTATCGGTTCGATATTGCATTACGGTGTTGCAGTTGACTACATCTCTACCGATTCAAGTAAGGTAACTTTGATTGAGTCTTGTTCAATTAGCTCAAATACCTTCGGTCGAATCTCGTGAACCCACCACTCGTTGTATGTTTTTTCGTAGAGAGCCTGGCGTGCTTGTTCATTGTCGAACTCTCTAAGCCAAACAAAATAGTCATGTCCATCATCACCAGTGTGGACGTAAGTATTCAGTACACGCATGCCTTGTGAGCGTTGATAGGGCAACAGTTCTTCCTTCATCCAACTTAGCCACTGTTCTGTTTTGCCTGCTCTGATTCTATATTGGCGTAATTCTGTGATCTTCAAAGTGATTCCTTAATTGTTAAGTCAAATGTCTGTTTACGCTTATCGTTTTTCAAAGTCAATCAAGTAGCTGTACATCATGTTAGAAACCAGGTTCTCGGATAGTACTGTTGATGTTTGTTCCATAAACATGCCATCTATTAGCTTACCGAGAATTGGCTCAATATTGTGGTGTGATTTTTGCATTTTAGCTGTCAGTGTCGGGTCTTTTTGACCTTTGTTTGCCGCCAGTATTGCTGTCTGTCAGCGATACGCTCAGAGCCACGAGAACGAGAGTTTCTAAATGAGTGTGAATTTGTCCCATGTATCTGCGACTACCAAGACGCCAGTTTCTGATGTGTCCGCTAAAGCGTCCGCAGAGAGCACTGAGAGCAAGGGATTTTTAGAAACGTTAACCGATGCATTTGCTGGTAAACAAAAGCCCGAAAAAGTAGCAACAGAATCGACAGTGGTTGAAGAAAAAGAAAGAGCGGATGTAGGCAGTACTTCTTCTGCTAACGTCTCGGACGAATTGTTGGCGCAAGAAAGCCAAGAATCCGTCAGTGACGGGACCCATGATTTTGATGAAATATCAGCAAACAAACCGAATGCAACCTTAAGTGAAGAAGTAAGTTTACAAAAGGCGAGTAACAGCACACCTTTGGAGCATGATGTTGAAGCTATTGAAAAAGTGAAATCAACATCAATTGATACGAGTAACCCATCAAATACAATGGACGTAAAAAGCACGATGGGCGAAGGACAACAGCTTCTTGGTCGAATTGAACAAGCGAATCAAACCCTGAATGCGAGTAATGCATCCATCGATAGTGGCAAAGTTTTGCCTCAGAGCGCGAATTTAGTGCATTCGTTCCACGAGCAAGCAACCGTTTCGACACACCTTGATGAGCTGGCTTTGAATGAAACGCCATCAGCTCATTCGCTTGAACAAGCACAGATGATCCCAGGACAAGACTTAGAGCCAATTTTAGATAAGAATGGTCAACCTATCGATGTCGACAAACTTTCGCCTGAGTTTGCTGCTTGGCAAGAGCTAGCGAAACAAGCCAGCCATCCGACGGCTAAGAGCGCAGTCAGTGGTGAAGTAGCTAATGATCTGTCGCCGTTGTTAACAGACGTTGATGGTTCCAACATCGACGCGCTTCCACGAGTATCCTTGGATGAACTTGAAGTTATAGATACTAAGTTGGCGCAAGGAAAACCACTGACTCAGCAAGAAGCTCAGATCATTGAAGGGTTGAAACAAGGAAGGATCACGGCGGATATTCCTGATCAAGACCTTGCCCAATTTGTTGCGCTCCCTAATGACATTAAACAGATTCTCGCAGAGCAACAAGTACAACATAATTTAACTCGCCAGGCTGGACCTATGGCAGTGTCTCAGCAAATCCAGCATACAGCGGCTCAAGTACCCCAGCCACAAACTGCTCATAGTGGAGAAAAAGTCGCATTATCTCCAACGCCTGATACGTTGATAGCCGCGCAAGTGCCGACGTCGCTTCAAGGTGTGAAAGACGGAGAGATTAGCCAGAAAGTGATGAACGCAGCATTGGCGACTGGTGCGCTAAAGGCGACTGCTGATAAACAAGATAAGCCGGACCTCCAACACGGTTTCGCTGGACAGCTTCAGGCTATGGCAGGTCAGCAGGGAATTAATGTACAGCAACAAGCGCGTATTGATGCTGCACAACAAGCTCAGCTTCCGTTGCAACTAACTAAAGAGCTAGCCAACGAGCAAGTTGCGGAAAAAGTGCAAATGATGATGTCGAAGAATCTGAAAAATCTCGATATTCGTCTTGATCCACCAGAGTTAGGTCGTATGCAAATTCGTATGACCATGAATAACGACGTTGCCAATGTACATTTTACAGTGAACAACCCGCAAGCTCGTGACATTATTGAACAGACGCTCCCTCGTTTGAGAGAAATGCTAGCGCAACAAGGTATGCAGCTGGCTGATTCTTCCGTCCAGCAACAAAACAGCGGGCAACAGCAAGGTAGGTATACTGCTGAACAACATGGTCAAAGCGCGCAAAGTGGCGGTTTTTCTGGACAGTCCGAAGAGGGTTTTGAATCTGATGTCAATCTGGATTTGAATGTCGCTTCAAAGCGTGATGGAATTAGTTTTTACGCATAAAAGGCCGTTTAACGGCAATGGCATACGGTTACCAAGCAACTCACTAAAACGTCTTGGTAACTCAAAAGAACAATAAGAGACAAGAATGGCAGAAGAACAGTTACAAGGGGCCGATGCGCCGAAAGGAAAAAGCAAGTTACTTATCATCATCATCGCTGTTGTAGTATTACTACTTGGTGGCGGGGCAGCGGCATTTTTTCTAATGGGCTCTGATGAACCTGCTCAGGCTGAATCGTCTCAACAGGCTCAAGTGAAGGCATCGGATGCTGCGCCCATCGCGTATGTGAATCTTCCTCAGGCATTTGTATTTAACGTTACTGGGGATAGCCGCGATAGGTTGGTTCAAATTAAAGCGCAGTTAATGGTTCGCGGTGCAGAAAATGAAGAGTTGGCGCGGTATCATTCGCCACTGATTGAAAGCTCTATGCTATCAACGTTTGCTTCCGCGACGGTTGATCAATTGCGCTCTCCTACAGGACGAGTGGAATTGCGCGATCGTGCTTCCGAAGATATCAAAGCAGCGCTGAATGCTGCGGTCGGTAAGCCAGTGATTGAAAAAGTACTGTTTACAGATTTTGTTATTCAATAGGTAAAACGTGACCGATCTATTAAGCCAAGACGAAATTGATGCGCTATTGCATGGGGTTGACGATGTTGATGACGTCGATGAACCGATAGAAAACGACACTGAGGGCGCCGTCAATTTTGATTTCTCGTCGCAAGACAGAATCGTACGTGGTCGAATGCCGACGCTCGAACTTATCAACGAGCGCTTTGCACGGCACATGCGTATTAGTCTGTTTAATATGCTGCGTAAAACGGCAGAGGTGTCGATCAATGGCGTGCAGATGATGAAGTTTGGTGAATACCAGAACACATTGTACGTGCCAACCAGTTTGAACATGGTGCGTTTTCGTCCGTTAAAAGGCACTGCGTTGATCACCATGGAGGCTCGTTTAGTCTTTATTCTGGTAGAAAACTTCTTTGGCGGTGATGGTCGATTCCACGCCAAAATCGAAGGCCGCGAATTTACCCCAACGGAACGCCGCATCATTCAGTTGTTACTGAAAATTGTATTTGAAGATTATAAAGAAGCGTGGTCGCCAGTGATGGGGGTAGAGTTCGAATATCTCGACTCTGAAGTAAACCCAAGTATGGCAAACATTGTCAGCCCGACAGAAGTGATTGTCGTGAGTTCCTTCCATATAGAAGTTGACGGCGGTGGCGGCGATTTTCATGTCGTTATGCCTTACTCCATGGTTGAGCCTATCCGTGAACTATTGGATGCAGGTGTTCAGTCCGACAAGATGGAAACGGACGTTCGCTGGAGCTCAGCACTACGTGAAGAGATCATGGATTGTCCGGTTAACTTCCGCGTGAACTTGCTCGAAAAAGACATTTCTTTGCGTGACCTCATGGAGCTGCAACCTGGCGATATCATCCCGATTGAAATGCCAGAACATGCGACGATGTTTGTAGAAGACCTACCGACCTATCGCGTAAAAATGGGTCGTTCGGAAGACAAATTAGCGGTGCAAATTTCTGAGGAAATTGAGCGCCCACATGTCGTCAAAACAGATTTAGCTTTCTTAGGTAAAGACATCATGTCCGAGCTTGAGAGTGAAGACGATATAGACCATTAAGATACCTTATTAAATAGACATGCTATGGCATGAGTAAGGCGTAACACAGGATAGAAAAATGGAACCAAGTGACGATCAAAAGCTAGCAGACGAATGGGCAGCCGCTCTTGGCGAAGACCCGTCTGCCCCTTCTGTAGACGTAGATGAAGTATTGGCTGCGCCACTGGAAGAGCTAAAAGACACTTCAAGCCCAATTAGCGAAGATGAGCGTCGTAAACTCGACACTATTATGGATATCCCGGTGACGATTTCGATGGAAGTCGGTCGTTCTCAAATTAGCATTCGGAACCTGTTGCAGCTTAACCAAGGTTCGGTTGTTGAGTTGGATCGTCTAGCCGGTGAGTCGCTCGACGTATTGGTTAACGGTACTTTGATTGCTCACGGCGAAGTCGTGGTCGTCAACGATAAGTTTGGTATCCGTTTGACGGATGTGATCAGCCAAACTGAACGAATTAAGAAGCTGCGTTAAGATGAGTCGTTCAATCAAAATGCGATTGAAGCAAATCACTGGAGCACTGAGCTTAATGCTAAGTGCTCCTTATGCATTTGCTGCCGCACCAAATAATCTGGATCTTGCGACGACACTTGGCTCGCTTGTGCTTGTAATCGGCGTGATTCTTTTGCTGGCTTGGTTGCTGAAACGTATGCAAGTGCCAGCGATGGGACAACAAAAGGGCTTGCGTATAGTGAGTCAGTTGCCAGTGGGTACAAAAGAAAGAATCGCAGTAGTTCAAGTGGGTGAAGAACAGTTTTTGGTTGGGATTACTAGCCAATCGATCCAAACTTTAGCCAAGTTAGATAAGCCACTGAAAGAGGAAGAGTTGGCGACCAATGCTTTTGCGACTCAATTTAGCCAGCTGATCAAAAAACATGACAAAGGGTAATCCAATTCGTTTGCTCCTGAGTACGTTGTTACTTTTTGTCGGCGTGCTGTTTTCTTCATTTACCTTTGCTGAAGCAGAGGAGTCAGCGCTGCCAGATAACTTAGCCGATGGAAGTGGTGTTACAGTTCAGGCTATGCAAAGTGATACTGGTGCTAGCCGTGCTATGTCCGTTTCTAGTGGCGGTGGTATTCCAGCATTCACCATGACCACGAACCCTGATGGCAGTGAAGACTACTCGGTTACACTACAAATTTTAGCGTTAATGACCATGCTTGGCTTCTTGCCTGCCATGGTGATTCTGATGACCTCGTTCACTCGAATTGTGGTGGTGATGTCGATATTGCGTCAGGCAATGGGTTTGCAACAAACGCCTTCTAATCAGGTTATTATTGGTATTGCGCTGTTTTTGACCTTTTTTGTTATGTCTCCTGTCCTGAACGAAATCAACGACAAAGCTGTTCAGCCTTATTTGAACGAGCAAGTTACGGCGCGAGAAGCGTTTGATGCTGCACAAGCGCCAATGAAAGCATTTATGCTTAAGCAGACCCGAATCAAAGATTTGGAGACGTTCGTAACCATGTCAGGAGAGCAAGTCGAGAATCCAGAAGATGTGTCGATGGCGGTGTTGATTCCGGCTTTTATCACCTCAGAGCTAAAAACTGCATTCCAAATTGGCTTTATGCTCTTCTTGCCGTTTTTGATTATTGACCTTGTAGTCGCTTCGGTACTGATGGCAATGGGTATGATGATGTTGTCACCAATGATTGTTTCGTTGCCGTTCAAGTTGATGTTGTTCGTATTGGTCGATGGTTGGAACTTGATACTCTCGACACTCGCGGGCAGCTTTGCCCTTTAGTTAAGCGCAGATAGAGGATAAGACATGACACCAGAAATGTTTGTCGAGCTTTTCCGTGAAGCACTTTGGATGGTGCTTATCATGGTCTGCGCCATTATCATCCCAAGCTTGCTTATCGGCCTTGTAGTTGCGATTTTTCAAGCTGCGACATCCATCAACGAACAAACATTGAGCTTCTTACCGCGTTTGATTGTCACGCTTTTGGCCCTGATGCTGTTTGGGCATTGGATGACGCAAATGTTGATGGAATATTTCTATGGCTTGATTGAACGCTTACCTCAGGTGCTTTATTAGAGGCGCCTATGGAGTACCCCACTAGCGTTGTCTTAGATTGGATCGCAAACTACTTCTGGCCCTATGTTCGTATCTCATCCATGTTGATGGTGATGACAGTAACCGGGGCCCGATTTGTTTCGCCAAGAATCCGCCTTTACCTCGGTTTAGCCATCACTTTCGCTGTCATGCCAGCTATCCCCGCCGTACCTCAAGACATTGAGCTACTCTCGTTTCGTGGCTTCATGACCATTGCCGAGCAAATGATCATCGGCATAGCGATGGGTATGGTTACTCAATTTATGATTCAAACCTTTGTCCTACTTGGTCAAATATTGGGTATGCAATCAAGTTTGGGCTTTGCTTCTATGGTTGATCCCGCAAATGGTCAGAACACGCCATTGCTTGGTCAGTTATTCATGTTCTTAACGACAATGTTTTTCCTTGCCACCGATGGACACTTAAAAATGCTGCAATTGGTGGTATTCAGTTTTAAAACTTTGCCGATTGGCTCCGGCTCTCTAAACGCGGTTGATTTTCGTGAAATGGCAGGCTGGCTTGGTATTATGTTCCAAACGGCACTGAGTATGTCTCTATCTGGCATTATTGCGCTACTGACCATTAACTTGTCGTTTGGTGTAATGACCCGTGCCGCACCACAGCTGAATATCTTCTCGCTTGGTTTTGCTTTTGCTTTGATGGTGGGTCTATTACTTTGTTGGTACATACTGGCTGGTCTATACAGTCATTATGAAATGTTCTGGACAGTGGGTGAGGCGCAGATTTGTCGGCTTATTCGCTTGGAGTGCTAAGATTTGGCAGAATCAGACGGTCAGGAACGCACCGAAGAAGCCACGCCCCGACGGTTACAACAAGCCAGAGAAAAGGGGCAGGTCGCTCGATCTAAAGAGCTCGCATCAGCATCTGTGCTGATCGTTGGCGCCATTTCATTGATGTGGTTTGGAGAGGCGTTAGCACGTTCATTGTTTTCCATCATGAGCCGTTTATTTGATCTTCAACGAGAAGAGATTTTCGATACTGCAAAACTGTTTGATATCGCTTTGGGCGCGATGAGTGATTTGTTGTTCCCACTATTTTTGGTGTTAGCGACATTGTTTACCGCCGCCATGATTGGAGCAGCAGGTGTGGGAGGAATCAGTTTTTCTGCCCAAGCGGCCATGCCCAAGCTGTCGAAAATGAATCCGCTTAGCGGCTTAAAGCGAATGGTTGGCATGCAAAGCTGGGTAGAGTTGATCAAATCAATCCTTAAAGTGGTTCTGGTCACTGGTGTCGCCATCTATTTGATCCAAGCATCGCAGGCCGATCTGATTCAATTGAGCATGGATGTGTATCCGCAAAACATCTTCCATGCTTTAGATATTTTGCTGAACTTTATTTTGCTGATCAGTTGCTCGCTATTGATTGTGGTTGCCATCGATATTCCATTTCAAATCTGGCAGCACGCTGATCAGTTAAAAATGACGAAGCAAGAAGTCAAAGACGAATACAAAGAGACTGAAGGTAAGCCGGAAGTGAAAGGCCGTATTCGTATGTTGCAAAGGGAAGCGGCTCAACGTCGAATGATGGCGGATGTTCCTCAAGCTGATGTTATTGTTACTAACCCAGAGCACTTCTCGGTAGCGCTTCGTTATAAACAGAAGACAGACCGTGCGCCAGTCGTGATCGCTAAAGGTACTGACCACATGGCGATGAAGATTCGAGAAGTCGCCCGCGAACATGACATTACGATTGTGCCTGCACCACCTTTGGCTCGTGCGTTGTACCACACGACAGAACTCGAGCAAGAGATCCCCGATGGGTTATTTACTGCCGTCGCTCAGGTTTTGGCATTTGTATTCCAATTGAAGCAATACCGAAAACGAGGTGGACAGCGCCCGAAAATTCAAGATTATGATTTGCCAATCCCGCCCGAGCACCGTCATTGATACGAAAAGCGGTAAAGCCTTAAAAAAGCTCGTTTGATCAAAAGCTAAGCTTTATTTGAGTGTTTAGTCATTATTTTGGCGCTAATTATGGTACATAGATTGCTTAAAACGCTTTAATTATCAACCCTACCTAAACTTTTAGGCTAAAGCGGTCGCGTATTAATAGTAAGAGCTTACGTGACGCTTCAATCGATTGAGATCTCTCGCAGTATGAAGTTAAGCCTGCCGTTTGCAGATAAATTGCCACGAATCCCTCAACGTGAAATGCCAGCTATTGGTGCTCCGGTGATGGTTTTGGCCACCCTAGCGATGGTGGTACTGCCGATTCCAGCATTTTTGCTGGATATGTTCTTCACCTTTAACATCGCGCTTTCGATGGTGGTGTTGTTAGTGACCGTTTACACACGTCGCCCTTTGGACTTCGCTGCTTTCCCAACGGTATTGCTGATCGCCACGTTGCTCCGCTTGGCTTTGAACGTTGCCTCGACTCGTGTCGTCTTACTGCATGGTCATGAAGGCGGTAATGCGGCAGGTAACGTAATTGAGGCGTTCGGTAACGTCGTTATTGGTGGTAACTACGCGGTCGGCCTAGTGGTTTTCCTCATCTTAATGATCATCAACTTTATGGTGGTGACCAAAGGTGCGGGTCGTATCTCTGAGGTAAGTGCTCGCTTTACGCTTGATGCGTTGCCGGGTAAGCAAATGGCGATTGATGCGGACTTGAATGCCGGATTGATAGACCAAGAGCAGGCAAGAGTTCGTCGTTTTGAAGTGACCAAAGAAGCGGATTTCTATGGCTCGATGGATGGTGCCTCGAAGTTCGTAAAAGGTGACGCGATTGCCGGTATTTTGATTCTGTTTATCAACATCGTCGGCGGTCTGTCGATCGGTATGGCGCAGTATGGATTGGGTTTCGGTGAAGCGATTGAAATCTATACCTTACTGACAATCGGTGATGGTTTGGTCGCACAAATCCCATCGCTATTGCTGTCGATTGCAGCGGCAATGATGGTGACGCGCCAAAACACCGATGAAGACATGGGGGAACAACTGGTCTTCCAGATGTTCGACAACCCAAAAGCGCTGATGATTACTGCGGCTATTCTTGGTGTGATGGGCATCGTACCGGGCATGCCACACTTTGCGTTTTTGAGCCTGGCAGTCGCGGCCGGTGCAGCGGCATATTTCATCGACAAACGGCAGAAGCAGAAAGCGAAAGAGCCCGCTTTACCAGCAACAGCAGACGAAGGTACAGAACCTTCCTCACAGCGCGAACTGTCTTGGGATGACGTCCAGCCAGTCGATATTATTGGCTTGGAAGTCGGTTATCGCTTAATCCCTTTGGTGGACAGAGACCAAGGTGGGGAACTGCTAGAGCGCGTAAAAGGCGTGCGTAAAAAGTTATCGCAAGATTTTGGGTTCCTAATTCCAGCGGTTCATATTCGTGACAATCTTGAGCTGACCCCAAACAGTTACCGAATTACATTGATGGGGGTTGCGGTGGGCGAAGCAGAGATTCGTCCGGATCAAGAGCTAGCGATTAACCCAGGTCAGGTGTATGGCATGATTGATGGTGAACCAACCATTGACCCTGCTTTTGGACTGGAAGCCGTATGGATCCGAGAAGATCAGCGTGAGCACGCGCAGGCTCTGGGTTATACGGTTGTTGATTCATCAACGGTATTAGCGACGCACCTAAGCCAGCTATTGACCAACAACGCATCACAGCTAATTGGCCATGAAGAAGTAGAGAATTTATTAGAAATGTTGGGACGCAGCGCGCCTAAGTTGGTCGAGAACTTTGTTCCTGACCAATTACCATTAGGTGTGGTGGTGAAAGTCCTACAAAACTTGTTAAACGAGGCCATTCCAATCCGCGATATTCGCACGATTGTTCAAACTTTGGCTGAGTACTCAAGTAAGAGTCAAGAAGCTGACATATTGACGGCAGCAGTTCGAATTAGTCTTAAACGTCTAATTGTTCAAGAAATCAATGGTATAGAGCCTGAGTTACCAGTGATCACCTTGATACCCGAACTGGAACAAATATTGCATCAAACTATGCAAGCATCAGGAGGCGAATCCGCGGGGATTGAACCGGGACTCGCTGAGCGATTGCAGTCTTCACTAAGCCAAGCGACACAGGAACAAGAACTGAAAGGCGAACCTGCCGTTCTGCTTACTTCCGGTGTATTACGCTCGACGTTGGCGAAATTTGTGAAGAACACAATACCTAATCTCCGGGTACTGTCTTACCAAGAAATCCCGGATGAAAAACAGATCAGAATTGTGCAAGCCGTGGGTAACTGATCTCACGCATCATTAATGGATTCATAGTTTGAAAATAAAGCGATTTTTTGCCAAAGACATGAGAACGGCGCTGCTCCAAGTGAAAGAGGACTTAGGCGCGGAAGCGGTGATCATGTCAAACAAGAAAGTGGCTGGTGGAGTAGCGATTGTTGCGGCGATAGATAGTGAATCTAATCCGTCTCAAGCAAGCGCAGCGTCACAGCAAAATCGCGGTGCTTCTCAATCGAATCGCTATAACGAACATCGTCAAATGTCATCGTCTTCTGCTGATCGTTACCAAGATCGTCATTTAGATGAAGATAAAATTAGCCTGAACAGTAATAACAGTAACAATGAAAAAACAGGCTCAATGACGCAGCGATTCGCTAATATGCTTAAGCAATATAGCGGTGGTGCAGCAGATGCTGACGATCACGTAGCAGAAAATGAAGATTCGCTCTCTGCTTTGCTGCAACGCCAAAATAAGCATCGCGACGGCTACAACCAAGAAAAGCCAGCGCCATATCAACCAGATTCACCTTTGGCGAAGCTAATCGCACAGGACAATCGATTTGAACGTCCGACGCCCAAGCTGGACCCGACGCGCTATGACCGACGTCGCCCAAGTGATGAGCGTGACGAATCGGCCGATGAGCTAGAAAGCATGCGCGAAGAGATGACGTCAATTCGTCGTCTGTTGGAGCACCAAGTTTCTGGCCTGATGTGGCAAGAAGTAGAACGCCGTGAGCCGCTAAGAGCTATGCTGATTAAGCGCTTAGAGCGAATGGGCGTTTCTCCGGAGTTAGCAGACCAGATGGCCTGTTATATCCCGGAAGATACAAAGCCAGCGCGAGCGTGGAAAGCGTTATTGTCGCTGGTGGCGGATCAAATCAATATTCCTAAACAGGACATTTTAAAACGTGGTGGCGTAGTCGCATTGTTGGGTCCGACGGGGGTTGGGAAAACAACAACCGTAGCGAAACTCGCAGCACGCGCAGCCATGGAATACGGTGCCGACAATGTGGCCCTTGTGACAACAGACACATATCGCATAGGTGCACATGAGCAACTCTCAATTTACGGAAGAATCATGGGTTGTCCCGTAAGAGTTGCTAAAGATTCTAACGAGTTAGCCGATGTTATATATCAGCTAAGAAACAGAAGACTGATTTTGGTCGATACGGCAGGGATGGGGCAACGAGATGTGAGGCTTTCCGAGCAGCTCGACACTCTAATGCAAGAGAGCGGAGAAGTGATCCACAGCTACCTTGTTTTGCCGGCTACCGCACAACGTCGTGTTCTACAAGAAACGCTGGATCACTTCCGACGTATACCACTTTCGGGTTGTATTATGACGAAGCTTGATGAGTCATTAAGCCTAGGCGAATTCATCAGTGTAGTGATTCAAAACGCAATGCCAGTAGCTTACATCGCTAATGGTCAGCGCGTACCAGAAGACATTGTGATAGCGCAACCAAAATATATGCTTGCGAAAGCAAATGAACTGTTAGAGAAGTCGACAGAGAACGAACCTCACTTTTGGAACAGTGACAGTGAAGGACTCTAAGGCGGCGGACTACTATGACTGAGAATATGATACACGATCAAGCAAGCGGCCTCCGTCGCTTAACACAACCATCGTTGACCAAAGTGATTGCTGTTACTGGCGGCAAAGGTGGTGTGGGGAAATCAAACGTAACACTGGGTCTGGCGATTTGTATGGCTCGCCAAGGCAAGAAGGTGATGGTTCTCGACGCTGATTTAGGTCTGGCCAATGTGGACGTGATGCTCGGAATTCGTGCAAAACGTAATCTAGGACATGTCTTAGCGGGTGAATGTGAGCTAAAAGATGCGATTGTCGAAGGGCCTTATGGTATAAAGATAATTCCTGCAACTTCTGGCACACAGAGCATGACAGAGCTTTCTCACGCTCAGCATGCCGGACTCATCCGAGCATTTGGTAGTCTTGAAGACGAAATGGATGTCCTGCTGATTGATACCGCTGCTGGTATCTCTGACATGGTAATCAGTTTTTCGCGAGCAGCTCAAGATGTGGTTGTAGTTGTGTGTGATGAACCGACGTCAATCACAGATGCCTATGCATTAATCAAGCTGTTGAGTAAAGAACACCAAGTTCAACGCTTTAAAGTTGTAGCAAATATGGTCAGAAGCTACCGTGAAGGGCGAGAATTGTTTGCAAAGTTGACACTAGTCACAGAGCGATTCTTGAATGTTAGCCTTGAACTCGTAGCATGTATTCCATTAGATGATAAAGTACGACAGGCTGTAAAAAGACAAAAAATTGTCGTTGATGCGTTCCCACGCTCGCCTGCCGCTTTAGCTATCAGCTCACTAGCAAACAAAGCGTTGACGTGGCCACTACCGAAAACACCAAGTGGACACTTGGAATTTTTTGTGGAAAGGTTGCTAAATCGTACCGAATTCGCAGAGGACCCTTTTGGTGAATAAAGCGATAACCTATGACCAACATGGCAAATTTAATAGCCAGCAGGCGTTCATTGAACGTTATTCAGTGTTGGTTAAGCGCATTGCTCACCACCTACTAGGCCGTTTACCGCCGAGTGTTCAGGTAGAGGATTTAATTCAGGCCGGCATGATCGGTCTTATCGAAGCTCAGCAGAATTATGATGGTTCTAAAGGTGCGAGCTTTGAAACTTATGCAGGTATCCGTATTCGTGGCGCAATGTTAGATGACATGCGTAAAGGCGATTGGGTACCGCGTTCTGTTCATAAAAATAATCGAGAGATTAACCAAGCGATTGCGGAGCTGGAAGGCGAATTAAATCGAGATCCTACTGATTCTGAAGTAGCCACGCATCTCGGTATGACACTGGATCAATATCATAGTGCTCTTACCGATATCAACTGCTCAAAATTAGTCGGTATTGAAGATTTAGGCGTTTCTGATGATGTGATTTCACCGGCGGATGAAACCGATGACAGCAACCCATTCAAAGGGGTAGTTGATGAATCATTTCGAAAAGCACTGGTTGAATCAATAAAACAGCTTCCAGAGCGTGAAGCTTTGGTTCTTTCGCTTTATTATGATGAAGAACTCAATTTGAAAGAAATTGGCGATGTGTTAGGCGTAAGCGAATCTCGCGTAAGTCAAATACTGAGTCAAGCGATGCAACGTTTACGTACCAAGCTCAGTGCGTGGACACAAAATGACTAAAAACACTGATTTTACGATTCAGTGGAGGCAATTTTGAATAAAAACATGAAGATCCTTATTGTTGATGATTTCTCAACAATGCGCCGTATTGTTAAAAACCTGCTTCGTGACTTGGGTTTCAATAACACTCAAGAAGCGGACGATGGTTTAACCGCATTACCAATGCTGAAAAAAGGTGACTTCGATTTTGTTGTAACTGACTGGAACATGCCAGGTATGCAAGGCATCGATTTGCTTAAACACATCCGCGCGGATGCAGAACTTAAGCATCTGCCAGTTCTAATGATCACGGCTGAAGCGAAGCGTGAGCAGATCATTGAAGCTGCTCAAGCAGGTGTAAACGGCTACATTGTTAAGCCATTTACTGCTGCAACATTAAAAGAAAAATTAGATAAAATTTTCGAGCGTTTATAACTCTCTCTTTCTCTTTGTTATTCGAGTCATTCATACCAATTATTAAATACCTATTAAATGACTCGTTTAGCGTTTTCAAAGTGATAAGAAGAACTAAACGTAAAAGGGTCTATTCAGAATGATCTCACTAGAGCAGGCGAAGTCACTCGTTCAAATGCTAGAAAACGGGGAACAAGACCAAGCCAATATGCTTGTTGCCTCGATCTACGAAGGTGCCGATAACCCAATGCTGCAAGAAATTGGAGCGTTAACTCGAGACCTTCACGAATCACTCAAGCAGTTCAGTCTCGATCAGCGCATGACCGAAATTGCGAAAGACGAAATCCCTAACGCTAGGGATCGTCTCAATTATGTGATCGAGAAGACAGAGCTTGCAGCCAACAAAACAATGGATGCGGTCGACTGCTGCCTTCCTATCGCTGACAACCTGCATGATTGCCTTCTAAAAGTTCGTCCTCAATGGAATGAACTCATGCACGGGCGCATAGAATTAAGCGAATTTAAAGCACTGTGTCACCGAATCGACGGGCTATTAGTGCAAGTCGAAGGTGACAGCACTGAATTGCGCGGCCAATTGACCGAAATTCTCATGGCGCAAGACTTCCAAGACCTAACTGGCCAAATCATTCGCCGCGTAATTACGTTGGTTAATGAAGTTGAAGGCCGCTTAGTGGAAATCCTAACCGTATTCTCTGGAAATAAACTTGAAGAACACATTCAAGTTTTGTCAGAACCGGCAGATAAAAAGAATACACAAACAAGCGAAGCCGAAGGCCCGATTCTTCATCCAGAACTGAGAGAAGATGCGGTTTCATCGCAGGACGAAGTCGATGACTTGTTGTCCAGTCTTGGATTTTAAAGGTAACGTATGAGCTACGATTTAGACGAAGATATTCTTCAGGACTTTCTCATTGAGGCTGGGGAAATTCTCGAGCTGCTTTCTGAGCAGTTGGTTGAATTGGAAAATAACCCAGAAGACAAAGACTTACTTAATGCTATTTTCCGCGGGTTTCATACCGTAAAAGGCGGTGCCGGCTTCCTTTCATTGGCAGAGCTAGTCGATACTTGTCATGGTGCGGAGAACGTGTTCGACGTTTTACGAAACGGTCAACGCACGGTAACGCAAAACTTAATGGATACGATGCTAAAAGCCTTGGATACGGTTAATACCCAGTTCCAGGCTGTTCAAGATCGTGAGCCGTTAGAAGCTGCGGACCCTGAGCTTCTTGAAGAACTTCATCGTCTATGCAAACCTGAGTCAGAAGATGAAGTAGCGGCAACCGTAGTTGAAGAACCAGTGGCTACTCCAGAGCCTATTATTCCCGAGCCTATCATCGAAGAACCTGCTGCGCCGTCAGCACCATCAAGTGTCGGCTCTGTTGATGAAATTACCCAAGACGAATTCGAAAAGCTACTTGATGAGCTTCATGGTAAAGGTTCAGCGCCAGGCACCTCAATGTCTGCGACACCTACAACGCCATCTGAACCGCCTCAATCGAGTGCACCGTCAGTTGAAAGTGGTGATATCACTGATGATGAGTTTGAACGTTTACTCGATGAACTGCACGGTGTAGGAAAAAGCCCTTCTACGGCAGAGGCTGCTGCATCTGCATCTGCATCCGTACCAGTAGAGCCACCTAAAGCGGCAGAGCCTTCCGCTCCAGTGGCATCTTCATCAAATCAAGACAGTGACTTAATGACGGACGAAGAGTTCGAAAAGTTACTCGATGAGCTACATGGTTCAGGTAAAGGCCCAACGCTAGAAGAATTGGACATGGCAACGAAGCCTGCTTCAGCAAACGTAGAGCAAAGCCCTGCGAAACCTGAGCCTGTTGCTAAGCCAGCACCCGTTCAAGCAGCGCCAGCACCAAAGCCAGAATCTAAACCAGTCGCGGTAAAAGAAGAAGCCAAAGCACCAGCGGTTAAAAAACCTCAGGCTGAAGCAACCGTTCGTGTTGATACCTCGACACTTGATACCATCATGAACATGGTGGGTGAGCTCGTATTGGTTCGAAACCGCCTATTAAGCCTTGGTTTGAATAGCGACAACGAAGAGATGTCCAAAGCGGTCGCTAACCTTGACGTGGTAACTGCGGATCTACAAGGCGCGGTAATGAAAACGCGTATGCAGCCAATCAAGAAAGTGTTTGGCCGCTTCCCACGCGTTGTCCGTGACTTGGCTCGTAACCTAAATAAAGACATCGTGCTAGAAATGCGCGGTGAAGAAACCGACCTCGATAAAAACCTTGTAGAAGCATTGGCCGATCCGTTGATTCACTTGGTGCGTAACTCAGTTGATCACGGTATTGAAATGCCAGACGCACGCGCGAAGGCAGGCAAATCACGCACAGGTAAAGTGATTTTGTCAGCATCGCAAGAAGGGGACCATATTGAACTATCCATCGTAGATGATGGTGGCGGTATGGACCCGAACAAACTTCGTGGCATCGCGGTGAAGCGTGGCATGATGGATGAAGATGCGGCGGCGCGTTTAACAGACAAAGAGTGCTTCAACCTTATCTTCGCACCTGGTTTCTCAAGTAAAGATAAAATTTCTGACATCTCTGGTCGTGGTGTGGGTATGGACGTGGTTAAGACGGCGATCAATACCTTAAACGGTTCAATCGATATCGATTCTGAGCTAGGCAAGGGCACTAAGATTACGATCAAAGTACCACTAACGTTAGCGATTTTACCGACTCTGATGGTTGGTGTTGGCGGTCATCCGTTTGCTCTACCACTGGCTTCGGTGAGTGAAATTTTCCACTTAGATCTTAGCCGTACAAACGTGGTAGATGGTCAGCTGACGATCATTGTACGTGAGAAATCTATCCCGCTATTTTACTTACAAAACTGGTTAGCATCCAAATCGCAAAACGTCCAAGAGCGTACTGGTCACGGTCACGTGGTGATTGTACAGATTGGTAACCAACGCGTTGGTTTTGTTGTGGATACGCTTATTGGTCAAGAAGAAGTGGTTATTAAGCCACTCGATAATCTATTACAGGGCACTCCAGGTATGGCTGGTGCGACAATTACTAGCGATGGCCATATTGCATTAATTCTAGATGTGCCTGATTTACTTAAGCGATATGCTGCGGCTTCACGCCTTTAAGCAAAGCTGACGTTATTAAAAGGAATAAGATGGCGATTAAAGTACTAGTCGTTGATGATTCGAGTTTTTTCCGACGTCGCGTGAGCGAAATCATCAACTCAGAATCGCGCCTAGAAGTGATTGACGTTGCGGTAAATGGTAGAGAGGCGGTTGAGAAAGCCAAATCTCTCAAACCTGACGTCATCACGATGGATATTGAAATGCCAGTGATGGATGGCATTACAGCTGTACGTGAAATAATGGCCGCTGCTCCAACGCCAATTCTAATGTTTTCGTCCCTGACCCACGACGGGGCGAAAGCTACGCTTGATGCGCTAGATGCGGGCGCATTAGACTTCTTACCGAAAAAGTTTGAGGACATTGCGCGTAACCGTGAAGAAGCGGTGTCATTACTTCAACAGCGTGTGATTCAGATTGCCTCGAAGCGCGCTTTCATGCGTCGACCTATCGCTCGCCCAACAGCGAGTACCAGCACGACTACTCGATCATTAGGTTCAAGAACGGCTTCACCTGTGACTCCAACACCAACTCGACCTGCTGCGACAAAGTACCGTGCTTCTGGTAAGAAGTATCAACTGACGGCAATTGGCACATCAACAGGTGGCCCCGTTGCTCTACAAAAAATTCTGACGCGCTTGCCGATGAACTATCCGCATCCGATTGTATTGATTCAACACATGCCAGCAACGTTTACTGCTGCGTTTGCCAGCCGTTTGAACACCTTGTGTAAGATTCAAGTGAAAGAAGCACAAGATGGCGATGTGTTACAGCCCGGTGTGGCATACCTTGCACCAGGTGGGAAACAAATGATGGTGGATGGACGAGCGGGCGCTGCTCGTCTTCGCATTATTGATGGCGGCGACCGCATGAACTACAAACCATGTGTGGATGTGACTTTTGGTTCTGCCGCAAAAGTATATGGCGACAAAGTGCTCTCTTTAGTGTTGACAGGCATGGGTGCAGACGGTCGTGAGGGCGCTCGCATGTTGAAGTCTTCAGGCTCAACTATTTGGGCACAAGATGAAGAAAGTTGTGTTGTTTATGGCATGCCCCAAGCGGTTGCTAAAGCAGGCATTTCTTCAGAAGATTTACCGCTTGACCGCATTGCTGAACGCATGTTGGTGGAAGTTGGCCTAGCTTAGGATTCATCATGATTGTTTGGAGTGTAGCTAACCAGAAAGGAGGCGTGGGTAAAACCACCTCAACAGTGACATTGGCGGGCTTATTGAGCCAGAAAGGCCATCGAGTATTGATGGTTGATACTGATCCTCACGCCTCACTGACTACTTATCTCGGTTATGATCCTGATGCAGTAACTTCGAGCCTATTTGATTTATTCCAGTTGAAGACGTTTTCTCGTGAGACGGTTAAGCCGTTGATTTTAGAAACAGAGCTGGAAGGAATGGATATCATTCCCGCGCATATGTCCCTTGCCACGCTTGATCGCGTAATGGGTAATCGCAGTGGTATGGGATTAATATTAAAACGGGCGCTGCAAACTGTCTCACAAGATTATGACTATGTGTTGATTGACTGTCCGCCAATCCTTGGCGTGATGATGGTGAACGCGTTGGCAGCCAGTGACCGAATTTTGATTCCTGTTCAAACAGAGTTTTTGGCGATGAAAGGTCTAGAGCGCATGATGCGTACGCTAACCATTATGCAAAAATCTCGCCCGGGCGGTTTCAAAGTGACTATCGTCCCAACCATGTACGATAAGCGCACGAAAGCGTCATTGCAGACATTGATGCAACTGAAAAAAGATTACCCAAATCAAGTGTGGACCTCAGCGGTGCCTATAGATACCAAGTTCCGCGATGCCAGTTTAAAGCACTTGCCAGCTTCGCACTTTGCATCTGGTAGCCGTGGTGTGTTTGCCTATAAACAGCTACTGATTTACCTGGAGAGGTTGGCGTTCGATGAGCAGTAATGATGTGCTGTCCAGTGAACAAGCACTTGATGACTACTTTAATGCATTACTGGATGATGAAACTGAAATAACGACTCTTGAGGAAGACCTTGACCTGTTGGCTCAAGAGGTATCATCTGCAGAGCCAGAGCCAGAGCCAGAGCCAGAGCCAGAGCCAGAGCCAGAGCCAGAGCCAGAGCCAGAGCCAGAGCCAGAGCCAGAG
>NZ_JAWOVZ010000018.1:34451-95806 GCF_033340175.1 Vibrio sp. 1557
CCAGAATTGCAGCTACAATACTCGGAGCCAGAAACGTACCAGTTTCAAGAAACATATCCGCCAGAGTTGGAAGCTCCAAACCTGGAAGATGTTCAAAGGCTATTAAGTCAGCTTGAAGCAAGCAACCCAGTGGCTGAGTTGGATATTGATAGTATTCTTGAACAAAATACGATTGATATTGCAGCAGAGATAAAAGCGGCTGAGCCTGAGGTACAAACCTTTAGTGAGGTGCCTGAGCTTCAGGGTGTTGAGGAAATACAGGACTGGGTGATTGATGAGCCAGTTTTTGAGGAAGCTCAACCAGAGGCGGATGAACCTCACGCAGTGATCGAACAAAGTATCAATATAGAATCGAACGTCGATACTGAACTCGAAACACAAGCAGATTCCGATATACCAACGGTCTGGAAGAGTACGAAGCGAAGTGAGGACTTCCAAGTTCTTTACTTTGATGTGAATGGTGTCACGTTTGCTGTACCTCTTGATGAGTTAGGTGGTATTCATCGCATTAGCGAGCTTAACCATTTGATAGGAAAACCCGCCTGGTATTTGGGGCTACAAACAAATCGCGAGCAACAGTTTGATGTCGTCGATACCGCGAAATGGGTGATGGCAGATAAGCTTCGTGATGATAGCTATAAAGATAACTACCAATATGTCGTCATGCTTGGTGAGAGCATGTGGGGGTTGGCCAGTAACCAATTAATGGGGACTGAAACGCTTAATATCGACAAGGTTCGCTGGCGTGAGCAGGCGGGTAAACGCCCTTGGCTAGCGGGCATGGTAAAAGAAAAAATGTGTGCCTTAATTCATGTCCAGGCGCTCATTGACATGCTAAACGCCGGTTTAGATGTCAAATCACTGAATTAGATTTAAGTCGGGAACGACATTAACGAGGATTAACTATGTCTCAAGCTTTTGAAGTAGAAGTGAAGAAAGATGCATCGAATGACGAAGTTCTTCAGTGGGTGACGTTCCAGCTAGAAGAAGAAACGTACGGCATCAACGTAATGCAAGTTCGTGAAGTACTTCGATATACTGAAATTGCCCCTGTTCCAGGTGCACCAGATTATGTACTTGGTATCATCAACCTACGCGGTAATGTAGTTACTGTTATCGATACACGTTCACGTTTTGGCCTGATGGAAGGCGAAGTCACCGACAACACTCGTATTATTGTGATCGAGTCTGAGCGTCAAGTGATTGGTATCTTAGTAGATAGCGTGGCAGAAGTCGTTTATCTGCGTTCTTCTGAAATTGATACGACGCCTTCAGTTGGTACCGACGAGAGTGCGAAGTTCATCCAGGGTGTGAGCAACCGTGACGGCAAGCTTCTTATCCTTGTGGATTTGAACAAGCTGCTAACAGATGACGAGTGGGACGAGATGGCTCACCTTTAATGGCTGAATGATGATGGCTGAAGAGACTCTTTTATCTGCTCCATTCCTTGCGGGTGGCGTCGCTTTTATCGTGTTAGTATTGGTTGTTTTGCAACTGCGGATTCGCTCGGGGTTACAAAAGCAGTTAGACCAACAACGAGCTCAATCTCGACACGCAGATAAAGAAGTGCAAAAGTTGAGTAAGCAGTTACTCGAAGTGCGCTCGGTTGTCGTTGGTCTTGGGCAAAAAGTGACGGAGCAACAAGACATTATTCAGCACTTAAACGAGAGAATTCGCGAACTCGAACACGCTGATACTGATGGTCGCTTGTACAGTCGCGCTTCTAAAATGGTACAGCTTGGCGCTGATATCAACGAGCTGATTGAAGAGTGCGAACTACCAAAAGCCGAAGCTGAGTTGATGCTTTCACTGCAGAAGAAACTGGCAGGGAAAGAGAAGATTCCACCATTAAGTGGTCAGCCATCAGATGACGCAGAATATCCAGCGCGTGGACGTCGTCGACGCTAAAGGTTATCAAGCGATAAAAAAGAGGCGTTATTACGCCTCTTTTTTTGTTTTTAGCCGCTAATGCTCTTCTTAAATACACCCCTAGATAACCTTCAGTCGATCTTGCTCTTAGCTCTGGCCTCTCAAATTCAAAATGAGCGCTTATAACTACTTATAGTTAATTTTATTAAAGTGTGATGATTAATTAACAAAAATACATGAACTTACATGTAACCTAGCCCTCTTATCCTGTTTTGTCATAACTAAGCTGTGCTAATATAGCGGCTCGTTCATTTTTTAGTTGAAGCTCTATGTTAGAAGTGTCTAACCTGACAGCAATCCGTGATGAAAGGGTTCTGTTTGAAAACCTGCAGTTTGAAATTAAGCCTGGTGAATTGGTCCAGATCGAAGGGCGTAATGGTACTGGTAAAACTACATTGCTACGGATTGTGACAGGGTTAGGTGATAGAGAAGAAGGTGTCATTAAATGGAAAGGCGAAGAGGTTGAAAAATCTCGTGATGTTTTCCATCAAGATCTGCTTTTCTTAGGACATCAAACAGGAGTGAAACGAGAGCTTACCGCATTAGAAAACTTACGTTTTTATCAATCTATTCAAAATAATCGCTCTTCAGACGAAGAAATCTTCATCGCTTTGACTCAAGTAGGATTAGCTGGCCGAGAAGATGTGCCTGTAGCACAACTTTCCGCAGGTCAGCAACGACGAGTCGCATTGGCAAGGTTATGGCTCAGTAAGCAAATTTTATGGATCTTAGATGAGCCGTTGACTGCCATTGATAAGCAAGGTGTCAAGGTGCTTGAATCTTTGTTCGCAAGTCATGCTGATAATGGCGGTATTGTTGTGTTGACGACGCATCAAGATATGTTTGCGGACAGCCCGAAACTTAGAAAAATAAAGCTGGGTGACTGATATGATTTCCTCGATGACCAACATCATTCGTCGTGAGCTCTTAATCGCATTTCGCCGTCAGGCAGACATTCTGAACCCGCTGTGGTTCTTTATTATTGTCATTACTCTCTTTCCTCTGAGTATTGGACCAGAACCTAATTTGTTAGCACGTATTGCAGCGGGCATCGTTTGGGTTGCCGCATTGCTGTCCGCCTTATTATCATTAGAGCGTCTATTTCGTGATGATTTTCAAGACGGTGCACTAGAACAAATGATGCTAATGCCGATTCCATTGCAACTTGTCGTGGTTTCAAAGGTCATAGCACATTGGTTGTTAACAGGGTTACCTCTGATTTTAATTAGCCCATTATTGGCGGTTTTACTTTCGCTCGACTTCAATACTTGGCTATCGGTTGTATTAACCTTGATGATCGGTACACCAACACTAAGTTTTATTGGCGCCATTGGTGTGGCGTTGACTGTTGGGTTGCAAAAGGGTGGCGTTCTTTTGAGTTTGCTTATTCTTCCGCTCTACATCCCAATTTTGATTTTCGCAACATCGGCAATTGATGCTGCGGCACTCGGTATGGCGTATAACGGTCAACTAGCGATTTTAGGTGCGATGCTAATGGGGGCGATGACATTAACGCCTTTTGCCATCAGTGCCGCATTGCGAGTTAGTGTTAACTAACTCAATAAAGTGCCAATGAAGTGGCGCTTGATCAAAGAATTATTATTAAAGCACTGCTACGGTCTCAACCCTTTAGACAGTGTCCCTGAAGTAAGAGTGAGAACAAAACATGTGGAAATGGCTACATCCTTATGCCAAGCCAGAAGCAGCTTATCGTTTGAGTGGTAAGTTTCTGCCTTGGTTTTCTGTATTGGCCCTCGTATGCTTATCGGTTGGTACGGTTTGGGGGCTTGCATTTGCGCCTTCAGATTACCAACAAGGTGACAGTTTCCGAATCATCTACATTCATGTCCCATCAGCTATTTGGTCTATGGGCGTTTATATGTCGATGGCGATCGCTGCATTTATTGGCCTAGTATGGCAAGTTCGCCTATCTGATATGGCGGCACTTGCGATGGCTCCGATTGGTGCAGTATTTACTTTTATTGCTCTACTTACAGGTGCTGTTTGGGGCAAGCCTATGTGGGGCACTTGGTGGGTATGGGATGCCCGTCTTACATCTGAATTGATTCTTCTATTTCTCTACCTTGGTGTGATTGCGCTTTACCATGCGTTTGACGATCAAAAAACCGCCGCAAAAGCTGCTGGTATTTTAGCGATCGTAGGCGTAGTAAACCTACCTATCATTCACTTTTCCGTGGAATGGTGGAACACGCTTCATCAAGGTGCGACGATCACGAAATTTGAACAACCTTCTATTTCATCCGACATGCTTTGGCCGTTATTGCTGAACATCTTTGGCTTTGCGTTCTTCTTTGGTGCCGTGACGATGGTCCGTTTTCGTAACGAAATCATCAGTAAAGAAAGTCACCGCCCTTGGGTGCGCAAACTCGCAACAGAACAAACTCAGTGAGGTAACTGATTATGCATTTTGAATCTCTGAGCGACTTTTTTGCCATGGGTGGCTACGCATCATACGTATGGAGTGCGTTTGGTATTACTTTCTTATCCATGCTGATTCTTCTGATCACTAGCCTTCGCCGCGGTGATGCATTATTGAAAGAAGTGAAAGCAAAAATTGACCGTCAAGCTCGTATCGACGCAGCGAAGAACATGGAGAACACCTTATGAACCCGAGACGTAAAAAGAGGCTAGGTATTGTACTAGCGATCTTTATCGGTATTAGTGCCACCATTGGTTTGATACTTTATGCGCTTAACCAAAATATGGACCTTTTCTATACTCCAACGGAATTGGTTAATGGTAAGCCAGATGGCACCAAGCCAGAAGTAGGCCAGCGTCTGCGTATCGGTGGAATGGTGGTTGTGGGCTCAGTTCGTCGAGATCCTAATTCTTTGAAAGTGAGTTTTGACCTGCACGATGTCGGTCCGAAAGTGACGATTACCTACGACGGTATTCTTCCTGACTTGTTCCGTGAAGGGCAGGGTATTGTTGCTCAAGGCGTACTGAAAGATGCCACGACAGTTGAGGCATTTGAGGTCCTAGCGAAGCACGATGAAGAATACATGCCACCAGAAATTGCAGAAGCGATGAAGAAAACGCATGAACCGCTTCAATACAGCACCGAACAGATACAAGGAAGCGGCCAATGATTGCTGAAATCGGTCACTTTGCTCTCATTCTTTCGCTTGCAATGGCAGTGCTGTTGAGCGTATTGCCATTGTGGGGAGCATCGAATAATAACACCATGCTCATGAACACAGCGCGACCGCTATCTTGGTCTATGTTCCTGATGCTGTTGTTCTCTTTCGCCATTTTATGTTGGGGATTTTATACCAACGACTTCACGTTACAGTATGTAGCGAGCAACTCGAATAGTCAGCTTCCTTGGTACTACCGTTTAACCGCAGTATGGGGTGCGCACGAAGGTTCACTGTTGCTATGGGTGTTAATCCAAGCTGCTTGGACTGTCGCTGTAGCGACGTTTAGTCGTGGTATGCCGCAAGAGTCGGTTGCACGTGTACTTGCTGTTATGGGAATGATCTCAGTGGGTTTCCTACTGTTTATCATCCTAACGTCAAACCCATTCCTACGTACGTTACCGTTCTTCCCGGTTGACGGGCGTGACTTGAACCCTCTGCTTCAAGACCCTGGTTTGATTGTTCACCCGCCAATGCTTTACATGGGCTATGTTGGTTTCTCGGTTGCATTCTCTTTTGCGATCGCATCCCTAATGACCGGACGCCTTGATACGGCTTGGGCTCGTTGGTCTCGTCCTTGGACAACCGCAGCATGGGTATTCTTAACACTTGGTATCGCACTAGGTTCTTGGTGGGCTTACTACGAACTTGGCTGGGGTGGCTGGTGGTTCTGGGACCCAGTAGAAAACGCATCATTCATGCCTTGGTTAGCGGGTACCGCATTAATGCACTCTCTTGCCGTGACAGAAAAACGCGGCACATTTAAAGCGTGGACGGTACTATTGGCAATCTCTGCATTTTCGTTGAGTTTGTTGGGCACCTTCTTAGTCCGTTCCGGTATTTTAGTATCGGTGCACGCGTTCGCGTCTGACCCGTCGCGCGGTATGTTTATTCTAGGCTTCCTCGTTTTCGTTATCGGCGGCTCTTTATTGCTGTTTGCCGTAAAAGGGGCAGCAGTGCGTGTACGAGGTAACTTCGACTTAGTCTCACGTGAAAATGCGCTCTTAGCCAACAACGTATTACTTATCGCCGCTCTTGTTGTGGTGTTAGTGGGGACACTGTTGCCGCTCGTACACAAGCAGCTTGGTTTGGGGTCGGTCTCTATCGGTGCGCCATTCTTTGATATGCTATTTGCGTGGTTAATGATGCCATTTGCTTTCCTGCTTGGTATTGGCCCTCTTATTCGTTGGAAGCGAGACAATTTATCTAAACTTGTGAAGCCAATGCTCGTTTCAGGTGTGCTTGCTTTCGCCTTGGCCGCGCTATGCGTGTACCTGTTTGCTGATTTCTTCTCAACCATGGCTTACATTGGTTGGGTGATGGCGATTTGGATTATTGCGATGCATGGCTTTGAACTGTACGAGCGCGCAACGCACCGTCATAGCTTTAGTGAAGGTGTTCGCAAGCTGCAACGTAGCCACTGGGCAATGATGTTGGGTCATGTTGGTCTGGCGGTATCTGTTATCGGTATTGCGATGGTACAGAACTACAGCATCGAGCGTGATGTACGTTTAGCACCTGGCGAACACTTCCAAATTCAAGGCTATGATTTCTACTTCTCAGGCTTGCGTGATAAAGATGGTCCAAACTACGATGGCTACATCGCAGACTTTGAGATCACACATGATGGCAAATACGTGAATACGCTTCACGCAGAGAAGCGCTTCTACCGTACGGCTAAGTCTATGATGACTGAAGCAGCCATTGACCGTGGTATTAGCCGCGACCTATACATTGCAATGGGTGAACGTTTAGACGACAACCGATCTTGGGCTGTTCGTATTTACTATAAACCGTTCGTTCGTTGGATTTGGGCTGGCTCTTTGATTATGGCATTAGGCGGCGCACTAGCGATTTCTGATAAACGCTACCGCTTCCGTAAATCGCCGAAGAAAAACGCGAAGTCAAAAGAGCAGGAGGCATAACATGAATAAGAAAATCTTATTTATTCCGCTTGTCGCTTTCATGATTCTAGCGGGCATTTTCGCAACCCAATTAATGCGTAACCAAGAGGGCGATGATCCAACTAAATTGGAGTCGGTTTTGGTTGGTAAGCCTGTTCCTGAATTTCACTTAGAAGATCTGGCTGAGCCTGGAAAACAGTACGACCAATCAATTTTTAAAGGTGAACCGTTGCTCTTGAACGTTTGGGCAACGTGGTGCCCAACGTGTTATGCAGAGCATAAATACCTAAACGAATTGGCGGGTAAGGGCGTTAAGATCATCGGTATGAATTACAAAGATGATCGTAATAAAGCAATAGGTTGGCTGAATGATCTCGGCAACCCGTACTTGATCAGCCTATTTGATGGCAGTGGTATGCTTGGCCTTGACCTTGGCGTTTATGGTGCTCCAGAAACATTCATTATTGATGCAAATGGTGTGATTCGCTATCGCCATGTAGGGGATGTAAACCCACGTAATTGGTCAGAAACACTGGAGCCGCTTTACAACAAATTGGTTGAGGAGGCGAAGCAATGAGAAAGCTAATTCTTGCCGTTTTTGCTGCGATGACATTATCTCTTGCTGCTCATGCGGCCATTGAAGTGTACGAGTTTGATAATTTGGAACAAGAACAGCAGTTCAAAGAGTTAAGCCATACGCTCCGTTGCCCTAAATGTCAGAACAACACGATCTCGGATTCTAACGCTGAACTTGCTCAGGACTTACGCCATAAGGTGTACGAAATGACCAAAGAAGGTAAGTCCAAAGATGAGATTGTTGATTACATGATCGCCCGTTACGGTAACTTCGTGACTTACAACCCACCATTTACGGTCGCGACTGCGATTTTGTGGCTAGGGCCACTCGCTGTAGTACTGGGTGGTTTTGGTTTGATTGTACTGCGTAGCCGTAAATCTAAAGTTAAGGCAAAAGCGAGCAGTGACGAGCAATGGGATGAGCAAAAAGAAGCTCGTTTAAAAGCATTGCTTGAAGAAGAGAACAACGGAGATAAGAAGTAATGACACTATTTTGGATTTCCACCGTTGCTCTCACGCTTATTGCTTGTGCGCTGGTGGCTTTGCCGCTGCTTAAACAAAAAGCGAACAATGATGATGTGTTACGCGATGAGCTCAACAAGGCATTTTATAAAGACCGACTATCTGAGCTTGCAGAAGAAACTGACGAAGGTCTTGTTGAAAGTGAAGACGAACTGATTTCTGATCTAAAGCAATCACTGCTTGACGATATCCCTGGTGATAAAGCGCAAAAAGAAACCAAGGTTTCTCCAATCGCGGTTTTAGTTCCATCGGTAATTCTGACGGTGGTGCTGAGCTATGGTTTGTATTATAAATTTGGCGCGTCAGACGATATTGTTCAATGGCAAGAAGTGTCTGCAAATCTACCTGAGTTATCGAAAAAGCTGATGTCGGCTTCTTCTGAGCCGCTGAGTGACGATGAAATGGCGGATTTGACCCTTGCGCTTCGAACTCGCTTACATTACCAGCCGGAAGACTCGACAGGTTGGTTACTGCTAGGTCGTATTGCGTTAGCAAATCGTGATGTCACCACGGCTATCGATGCGATGGAAAAATCATACCGCCTAGAGCCCAAAGATCCTGATGTGATGTTGGGTTATGCACAAGCTCTGATGCTGTCTCAAGAGGAAATGGATCAAGCGACGGCTCGCTCATTACTCGGCAAGCTGATGCAGCAAGACTATGTCGACCTGCGTGTGTTTTCTTTGTTAGCGTTCGATGCGTTTGAGCGTCAAGACTTCCCGGCAGCCATCAAGTATTGGGGAATCATGCAGCAAATGATTGGTCCAGAAGATAGCCGCTACGAGATGTTGTCACGCAGTATTGAGAGTGCCCGTAAGCAAATGGGCGAAGCGGTTTCACCGGATAAGAGTGTAGCTGTGACAATTAATGTGACACCAAATGCTCAGTTGGATCCAAACGCAGTTCTGATTGTGTCAGTACATCGTTCAGATGGCTCTCCAATGCCTGTGGCTGCTGCTCGTTATCCGCTAGGTACTTTCCCTCGCACAGTCGTATTAGATGATGGCAATGCCATGATGCAAGGGCAAAAGTTATCTTCACTCGATAAGCTAATCGTCCGTGTGCGTGTAGATTCTGACGGTAACGTAGCAACGCGTGATCAAGATTGGCACGGAGAAAGTGACGTCGTTGAATTTGGCGCACCAGTAGAAGTGACCATTGATCAGCAGTATTAATTGTTAACATCTGTCTCTGAAACATGACAACGAGGTAGAGTCAGTTGCCTTTAGTGGTATGACTCTAAACGATCGAGTAGAATACCGAAGGCCAGCGATTGCTGGCCTTTATTTATTCCCATATCTGAGTCATCTTTACTATGTATCCTGCTCAACATACGTACTATGGTTAATCGGGGTGACTTAGGTACATTAATAGTCGTTATGGAAAATAAAATGTATAACAAGGGTAAATCTACCTTCTTGTTGCTGTTAGCCGTTGGACTGGTTGGCTGTTCAAGTGCGCCTGATGAAGCAGTAACAGGACAAGAAACAAATCAAACGACTTCTGATGTGTATGACCCGTTGGAAGGCTTTAACCGAACCATGTGGGAACTCAACTACGAATATTTAGATCCGTATTTGGTTCGTCCTGTATCACTTGCGTATGTAGAATACACGCCAGTTCCTATTCGTTCTGGTATTGCTAACTTCTTATCGAACTTAGATGAGCCAGCAAGCATGGTTAATAACTTAATCATGGGTAATGGTACGAAAGCCGTGGACCACTTTAACCGTTTTTGGATTAACTCGACGTTCGGTATTTTCGGTTTATTCGATATTGCAAGTGCCGCGGGTATTACGAAGTACGACGAGAAAGCGTTCAGTGATGCAGTAGGCCACTATGGTGTTGGAAATGGTCCTTACTTCATGGTTCCAGGTTATGGTCCGTATACCTTACGTGAAGTGACAGATACCGTAGATAGTACGTATTTACCCCTCTCTTATCTCAACTTCTGGGCGAGTTTGGGTAAGTGGGCGTTTGAAGGAATGGAGAAGCGTGCTTTATTAGTACCGCAAGAAGCGCAGCTAGACTCGTCGCCGGATCCATATATTCTAACTCGCGATGTTTATATCCAGCGTCAAAACTTTAAAGCAGAAGTTGAAACGGTAGAAGAAGTTAACATCGAAGAAGAAGAGTATTTAGATGAATATCTAGAAGACTTTTAAGCGTTGTTCTTCATAATCGAGAAATGAAAAAAGGCTTAGCTGATGCTAAGCCTTTTTTGTATTTTGCAGCTTGGTTAGAAACGGTAGTTTGCTTGAACACCGATTAGCCAAACATTACCCGTAGTTTCGCCTACAAATTGGCCGCCGACTTGTTCTGCAGTGTCGTCTGACTTGTAACCACGAGACTCAACGATTGGTGCGTCTTTCGCAAAAATATAGGTGAAGCCAGCGTCTAGGCTGAAGTCTTTCGTCCAATCGTACGTTGCGCCAATACTTAGCCAAGTGCGGTCAGTTTCTGGAATAGTAATCGTGCGGTTTTTGTCGCTTACCGCTGAAGTATCGTATGCAATACCAGTGCGTAGCGCTAGCTTAGGATCAAGCTGGTAAGTAGCACCAACAGCAAAGCGATAGTTGTCTTCCCAGTTTTCTACTTTAACCATATGCGTGCCAGCAGTATTTAGACGTGCTTCCAATTTCTCGAAAGAGCTCCAATCCGTCCAGTTAACGCTTGCGTGTAACGCAAGTTGGTCTGTTACTTGGTGGAAGCTTGCCAACTCAGCCGTTGCAGGCAGGTTTAGATACATGTAGCCGTTGTCGCGCTCAGAAGTACCGAAGCCAAAACCAAGACCTTCAGCATGGCCTTCAAGCTTCAGTTCAACTTCAGATTTGTACGCGAAGCCGATACGGTTATTTTCATTGATCTGCCATGCTGTACCAACTTGCCAGCCCCAAGCGGTATCGTCACCTTCCATGTATTTTAGAGCGGTACCTTGAGGAACACTGATTGGTTGATTAGTTTCAGGATTTAACCCTACAACGTTATTCTTAGGAGCTGCTGCGCCAAAGCTGCCTTCGCCGATGATGTAACGGATACCACCACCAACGCTGATCGATTCATTGACTTTGTAAGCTGCGTTTAAGTTCGCTTCCATTGTCGTTACGCTTGCTTCGTTACCAAAGTGCGATGCACCAAAGCCTTTACCTAAATCGGTTTCCATGCCGTAGTTGGTGCCAAATGCCAAACCAATCGCGAATTTCTCATTATATTGGTGTGATAGGTAGAAGTTTGGAATGATTGCATCATGTGCGAAGTCATCTGAAGATGCAGAAGAAGTGCTACCGTGGAAGTTTACATCACCTTCAATATCAATATTTGGGTTCACATAGATTGCACCAACGGACACTTGAGTGCCTTCCAAATAAGTTAGCATTGCTGGGTTACGCCATTGTGCACTTGCGTTGTCAGCCATTGCAGCTTCACCAGCATATGCTCGACCTAGGCCTGTTGCAGAATATTCAGCAAGTTGGAAACCTGCTGCGTTAGCCATGCCCGTTGTGCCAAGTAGGCTTAATGCCACTGCTGTTGATAGAAGAGTCTTGTTGGTTTTCATTCGAATGTTCGCTGATTTGTTTATAACGTGGGACGAAAGTTTAAAGGTAGAGTTTTTACTTTAGAAATGAAAATCCAGCGCAAGTGGTCATTTGGAATATTATCCTTTCAAATATTATTTATGTGGTTTAATAATCTAACTGTGAAAGGCTTGTAAACGGAATTCAGCGAACAGCTGTGCGTCCTAATTGTGAGATTTAGATACACGTGTTCACTCAAATTGAGTGGGCAATAAATCGCAGATATGAAAAAAGGCTGGAAATCCAGCCTTTTATATAAAGTATTTTTCTACTAACTAACAGCGAAGCGTTTAGAAGCTACGGCTGTATTGTAAGCCGAATAGAATTGCATCAGCATGAGTTGTTGCTGTTACACCGGTAGAAAGACCAGGAGCTAATTGAGTATTCTCATTAACTTTTACATCTTCACCTAACAAGTACGTGAAGCCAAAATCGATGTTTGAGCTATTATCAATATGGTAAGAGAAACCTGTGGAGAACCACTGGCGATCTGAGTCTGGTACCGAGATAGACGTTACTTTATCTTGAGCGCTTGTGTCGTACATGTAACCAGCACGAAGTGTCCAGTTGTTGTTTAGGTAGTAAGTACCACCAATTGCGTAGTGCCAGCCATCTTGCCATTGATAGTCTTTCGAGTAACCACCTTTAAGTAAACCCTGATTTAGGTTCTCAAAATCAATTTGGTCGAAATCTTTCCAGCCGATGTATTGGATGCTGTAGTGTACAGCAAATTTAGTGTCTTGGATTTTGTGGAAACCGGAAAACTCGGCCATATCTGGTAGAGGTAGCGTGATTTCCTGACCTTTGTCGTCTTTCGCCGTAAATTCAGGGCTGTAACGATACGCTAGACCAAAACGGTTGTTTTCATCTAGTTCGTACACAGTACCTACGTTAAAACCAACAGCCCAACCATCAGCTTTATCTACGTCCAGAATTTTTTGACCGCCAACCCTTGGGACTGAAGAGCTAGTTGTACGCTTCATTGTGCCTTGGCCGTAGATTAAATCTAAACCAGCACCAAAGCTCCATTGTTCGTTTAAACGGTAAGAACCCGCCAATCCAAAGTTGAAGCTTTTTACATCCGTAAGACCACCGTACTCTTTTGCGGTGTAGTTATCTGAAAATTCAGTTTTAGTGCCGAAATTAGAGTATGCGTTTACGCCCCATGCAAACTTGTCATTTACTGGAACGATTAGGTGAATGTTTGGAGCTATTGACGTATCACCCACATCATCAGTATCAGCAACACTTACAGTATTGGAGCCCAAAGGAGTATTAACGTTATATTTCGCATCTTTCACTTCAATCATTGAAGTAATGCTTTCGAAACCTAGCGACAGTTCCATTTTATCAAACAGAGCCATTGCTGCTGGGTTACGAGCCATTACTGCTGCATTATCTGCGATTACCGCATCACCAGCAAATGCACGGCCGATGCCAGTTGCTGATTGAGCGTTGATTTGGAAACCCGCTGCCATCGATTGACCTGAGGCAAAAGCTACCGTTACTGCTAGGAGAGTCTTTTTAAACAGACGCGTGTTCTGAGTCATTTGTTTTTCCTTATTAGATTCGTCTCTTTGGACGATAAATTGAGCTTTTGCTCAGTGGCGCAGATAGTAGTATCAATAGTTGCTTGGACAAATCCGACCATTGGATAAAATTGAATAAAAATTGCAGAAATGATGTCTAAAAGACGGGAAATTGCACTTAAAATGCATAATTTAGAGTTTAAGCTCTAAATGCGATAGGGGTGGTGAATGTTTTGTGTTCTATTTATACAAAAATGCCGCTAAATAAGATCATTTAGCGGCATTTAACCTTTTGAAGGCTGGAAATCGTCGAAGTTGTTACATCGGCTTAATCATTGATGCAAGAGTCGTAGCGAGCGCATCAATATTTTCACCTTCTTCCCCGACTAAAATCAGGCTTGAACTCCCGACGGGCTGAACGATTCCGGTCATGCCATCCTTACTAAAGTCGGTACTTTGTTCGCTTGGAATACCAGTAATAAATAACGTTACTTTACCTTTTGGACCTTGGAACACCATATGCACCGCATTGGATTCGCCAAAACCGCAGTGGTTTAGGTAGTAAACGTGATATGGAAAGTTTTCACTAAACTGGTAATGAAATGGCGACATTTTCGCATTAATTTGCGAGCTCGGTACATCCTCATCAAGATGACGAACAAACGGTTCTTCATGAATAACGTGTTTCATCGCGGTATCCGCTAAACTGGCTTGTGCTGGAGACACCAAAACATTTCCCCAGTTTACTTGGCCAACTAATAACCCTGCGGTGAACGCAATAGAAGCGGCAAGTGCCATTGCTTTGCGGACAAAGTTTGGTCTTACGACCTTCTCTTCATCAAGTGCACTCGACGTCTGGCTAAATAAAATCTTATCTGCGAGATCTTCGGGTACATCCACATTCATGGCTTGTTTAATTTTTACATCGAGATCCAAAACGTCATCAACAAACTTATTGTTGGCGTCGCTACCAGCTAAAGCTTGCAGAATCTCTTCATCCTTTTGTTTTGGATCCGACAAAATACGACGACGAAATTCTAAATCATCCATTCTTTTGTCCTCTCTTGGTATCTTGAGAATCCAACATCTCTTTAAGTTGATTACGAGCGCGAAATAGTCGAGTCATCACTGTGTTTTTATTTAAATCAAGAATGTCGCCAATCTCTTCTCCACTGAAACCACCGACAACTTGGAGAAATAAAGGCTCACGGTATTCAACATCGAGCTTCATGATCTGTGCCTGCAGCCATTCTTGCTGATGATGTGAGTCATCGCTGACTTTAGCATCATTGCCGTAATCATCGATATCAACTAAATCAAATTGTTTACGTTCGAAGCGGCGCGCATTTTCTCGTCTCAATATTGTGATGAGCCAAGACTTGGCAGCTTTTTCGTCTTGGAGGCTATCGAGTGACTTCCAAGCTCTAAGACAGGTTTCCTGAACTAGATCTTCCGCGACCGCTTTATCTTTGCACAACCAATATGCGTAGCGGTACAAGTCACGATGATACCCTCGGACGAGCGCTTCGTATTTTCTTTGCTTGTCCATATCAGAGTTGACCGGACTGTTGGAATTTTTCTTTCCAAACATTTTTAATATGGCCACAGGAGCCTCCATCCTCGCTCTGTGAGTTTCTTACTTGTTCTGAGCATGACTTTACTTGTTTCATCGCTTAGCGGTTTTGGTTGCAGGATTTGTCATGCAACCCCTTTGACACAATAAGCCATGTGGTTACCTAAAAGTGTATACGCAAATGTCAGATATCATCGAACACGAATTGATATATATTGTTAACAATATCATCATTAGTAATCAATGGCTTGGATAAGTTCACTCGATGGAGCATTAAAAGGGACTTCTGATGGTGGATTCTTGAATTGTTTTGAATCAATAATCGTTCTAGATGAGCTTAAAACTCGTAAAATCACTATAAAATTGATCTATTTCAAAATATCAAGCAGTGAAGGGGTTATAGTACACCTTGTCATCTCGTTAGTCATTGCGACTAACATGTTGAGCAAGATGACACTTCCTTTTGAAGGCTGACTTTACTTTCTCCTAATCAGGAAACTGATTACTTTTCAATTGGCGTAAGTTAATTGTTTTATAGATATTCCGACCACACAGCTATGTGTGGTTTTTTTTTGCTTCGATTTTACTTTCCGTATACCTCTTACCGTTTTAACTCTCTATAGTTAACCATTAGTAATCGCATAAGAATCAAAGAAGTAGGGTAATTGAACTACTTGCTTCACGTTTATTTAAACGCACGTTTGATAAATTTAACAAATTCATTACAATGCATCAGGTCAGACCTCTTGTATTTAAGGAGAAACAATGGGCAAGCAGGAAGTAAAAACACGCAATGGTGAGCGTGTCGCTATTGTCGCGGGGCTTCGAACTCCCTTTGCTCGTCAAAGCACGGAATTTAGCCAAGTGCCAGCGGTCGATTTAGGGAAAATGGTAGTAAGCGAAATGCTTGCTCGAACAGATATTGATCCGAAGCTAATCGAACAAGTGGTATTTGGACAAGTAGTACAAATGCCTGAAGCGCCAAACATCGCACGAGAAATCGTGTTAGGCACTGGTATGAACATCCATACTGATGCATACAGTGTGACTCGAGCGTGTGCGACGAGTTTTCAAGCGGCGGTTAATGTCGCAGAAAGCATCATGGCGGGAACCATTGATATTGGTATTGCTGGCGGTGCAGACTCTTCTTCCGTCCTGCCTATTGGCGTATCAAAGAAACTGGCCGCTAATCTGCTTGCTCTTAGTAAGACAAAAACAATGGGTCAGAAGCTTAGTATCCTCAAAAACTTGAGCTTTAAAGACCTGATGCCAGTGCCACCAGCAGTAGCAGAGTACTCTACGGGTTTATCCATGGGACAAACTGCAGAGCAAATGGCTAAAACACATGGTATTTCTCGCGCAGAACAGGATGCGCTTGCACATCGTTCTCATACGCTGGCTTCTCAAGCTTGGAAAGAAGGAAAAATCCAAGATGAAGTGATGACGGCTTTCCCTGAACCATACAAAAAGTGGATTTCGGAAGATAACAATATTCGTCATGACTCAACGGTTGAGGGATACGCGAAATTGCGACCTGCGTTTGATCGTCAGTATGGCAGTGTTACGGCTGCGAACAGTACGCCATTGACTGATGGTGGTGCGGCAGTGATGTTGATGCGAGAAGGTAAAGCGAAAGAGCTCGGAATGGAGATCCTTGGTTACATCCGAGGTTATGCATTCTCTGCTATCGGCGTGGAAAAGGACATGCTGATGGGGCCGACTTATGCCACAGCGAAAGTGCTTGAAAATACAGGCTTGGAACTGTCAGACCTGACGTTGATCGACATGCACGAGGCTTTTGCTGCTCAAGCATTGGCGAATGTGAAGATGTTTGCTTCCGATAAGTTTGCTCAAGAAAACCTTGGTCGCTCAAAAGCGATTGGTGAAATTGATATGGATAAGTTCAACGTGCTTGGCGGATCAATTGCTTATGGTCACCCATTTGCTGCGACTGGTGCGCGTATGATGACGCAAACCCTACGAGAGCTAAAACGCCGTGGCGGTGGTATTGCATTGAATACTGCATGTGCTGCTGGTGGTCTTGGTGCGGCAATGATTCTGGAGGTTGAGTAATGAGCGAGCAAAAAGCATTTAGTCTAAAGGTTGATGAGCAAAATATTGCTTGGTTAGCCATCGATGTTCCTAATGAAAAAATGAATACGCTGCAGGCGGCTTTTGCTGACGAAATGAAAGAAATTTTTGCTCAGCTAAAAGACTCCAGTGGTATTAAAGGGATGATCATCCACTCCCTAAAACCGGACAATTTTGTTGCGGGCGCAGATGTTAGAATGCTAGAAGCATGCACCACAGCAAGTGAAGCGGAAGCCTTAGCAAGGCAGGGTCAGGAGTTGTTCCAGCAGCTATCGGACTTACCTTATCCTGTCGTTGCGGCTATTCATGGCCCATGTTTGGGCGGTGGTTTAGAACTGGCTCTTGCATGTGATTATCGTGTTTGTACGGATTCTGACAAAACGCGTTTAGGTCTGCCAGAAGTACAACTTGGTTTATTGCCAGGTTCTGGTGGTACTCAGCGTCTGCCACGTTTGATTGGCCTGTTACCGTCGTTGGACTTGATCCTGACGGGTAAACAACTTCGTGCGAAGAAAGCTAAAAAACTGGGCGTTGTGGACGCCTGTGTGCCGGACACCATTTTGCTCGACGTAGCAAAACAGTTTATCGACAAAGGTAAAAACAAGGGTACGAAAAAGCTATCGACGAAAGAAAAGGTGATGTCTGGTAGCGGGCTAGGGCGCAAGTTTGTATTTGAGCAAGCTGCGAAGAAAACGAATCAAAAAACCCGTGGTAACTATCCAGCAACGGTTGCAATTCTAGAAGTTATTCAACATGGCTTAGAGAAAGGCTTCGCTAAAGGCCAAGAACTTGAAGCGAAGCGCTTCGGTGAGCTTGTAATGAGCTCAGAGTCAAAAGCGCTCCGTTCGATCTTCTTTGCCACAACAGAAATGAAGAAAGAAAATGGCACGGATGCGAAACCAGCACCAGTTCATAAAGTTGGTGTGCTTGGTGGTGGTCTGATGGGCGCCGGAATCAGCCATGTGTCTGTTGCAAAAGCAAAAGTACCTGTTCGCATCAAAGACGTTAGCAACGATGGCGTTTTAAACGCGCTCAACTACAACTACAAGTTATTTGAGAAACAGCGCAAACGTCGCATTCTATCCAAGGCCGACCTGCAAGCGAAAATGCTGCAACTGTCTGGTGGTGTCGACTTTACCAGTTTTAATCATATTGATGTCGTAATTGAAGCCGTTTTTGAAGACCTAGATCTTAAGCAAAAAATGGTGGCGGACATTGAAGCGAACGCTAAGACAGAAACTATCTTTGCGACCAATACTTCTTCGTTGCCTATCCACAAAATTGCAGAAAAAGCGGAGCGTCCAGAAAACGTAGTGGGTTTGCATTACTTCAGCCCGGTAGAAAAAATGCCGTTGGTGGAAGTGATTCCGCATGAAACGACGTCAGATGAAACCGTTTCAACAGTTGTTGCACTTGCTAAGAAGCAAGGTAAAACCCCGATCGTAGTGAAAGACAAAGCGGGCTTTTACGTGAACCGCATTCTTGCTCCATACATGAACGAAGCGGCGCATATTTTGTTGGCTAACGAACCGATCGAAAAGATTGATACGGCGTTGCTTGATTTTGGTTTCCCTGTTGGCCCGATTACCTTGTTGGATGAAGTTGGTGTCGACATTGGCGCGAAAATTATGCCGATCCTGGTTAATGAGTTAGGTGACCGATTCAAAGGGCCGGATGTGTTTGATATCTTGTTAAATGATGGACGTAAAGGACGCAAGAGTGGTAAGGGGTTTTACACTTATAAGGGCAAGAAGAAAGATGTCGACAAATCGGTTTACAAACTGCTTAAGCTCGACCCTGAATCTAAGCTAAGCGATAACGATATTGCGTTGCGCTGTGTGCTGCCAATGCTGAATGAAGCGGTACGTTGTTTGGATGATGGCATCATTCGCTCGCCACGTGACGGTGATATTGGCGCGATATTTGGTATTGGTTTCCCACCGTTCTTGGGTGGCCCGTTCCGTTACATGGACCAATTTGGTATTAAGGAGCTCGTAGAGAAAATGAATGAGCTTGCATCGAAATATGGCGATCGTTACGCGCCATGTGATGGTTTGCTTACTCGAGCTGGTGAAGGGACAACGTTCTATTAAAGGTTGCTTCGGTAGAGAAAAAGGCTTGCCAGTGGCAAGCCTTTTTCATAAAGAAGAAATGGTTACTTCTTCTTGTCTTTCTTATCTTTATTGTGGCCTTTACCAGGGTTGTCGTCCCCGTGAACGCTGCTATTACCTTTTTTGTCTTTATCATTCCACTGTTTTGAAGAGCAATCATCTGATTTGATGGATACATTGTCTCCGCTAAGGCGCACACAGTCGTCACTTAGTTCGAAACCATCGCCTTTGACTGAGATTTCAGCGTGAGCAGATGCCAATGGCAGTATAAGAGCCACAAGTAAAAGTGCTTTTTTCATGATTACCTCATTAAGTTATTTTTAGTGCGGTAATTAGAGCATAAGCCGCAATGGCGCAATTTCAATTTTCTGCCAATTATGGTGCCGATTCAATCTATGAGACCGACAACCTCATGGGTTTGTAGGTTCATTCTAGTAATCGACAATTTTATTTCTGCGCAACTAGATCACCCCAAGCCGCAATCTTTTGGCCGAAGTTGGAACTCTTCAATCGATCCTATTTCTTGTCCTAGATGGATGCGCGGAGCCTCCGAATGCGCTTGACCTTGAGAGTGCATGATCAAACGATTTGCAGTACGAGGTTTCAATTCGTTCACAACGAAGCGAATCATGTCTGCGCGCGTCAGCTTCTTCAACTCCGCAAGTACCTTGTCACGTTGGTTAAACTCAGTGTCTTTGTTTCCTATCGCAACCCAAAGACGTTGAGCCCGTCCTCGAAGTGTGGTGTCCGGCGTTGCTATTTGGTTCCACAAGCCGCGCTTACTGCTGTGCCATTGGTAATCGTTTAACTCTAACAGCACCATATAAAAGGCATTTAAAAACTCATCGATTGAGGTAACCAGCTCGGCAGGTGCTGCATTAGGTGACTGCACATACAGTACAATACCAGGGTGACGATTTAGCGGCATATTGCCAGTGCCTACCATGTAACCTAATTGCTGCTTGGTACGGATTTCGTGGAAAAACGTTGCCGACATAAGGTGATTGGCCAATGAGTATAGCGCGATACTACGAGGCTCAATATCCTCGCACTGGTGGTAAATAACGACCGCGGAATCTTGCTGGTTACAATGCACCTCACGTTGAAAACTGCCATTTTTACCTAGCATAATGAGCGGACGAAGTGCCTCTTCATAACGTTGCTCGTTAACTCTTAGAGCATCCTTCAAGGTCGTAGCCATGTCATGGGCTTGCTGGCGTTGCCAGTCTCCGTAAACAAACATTTCAACGTGCAGTTCTGCAAGAATGGATTCTACGAATACCGAGAGTTCATCGACTTCGATTTCTTCTAGCGCTTCGACTAAGGTTGCGAAAGGCGGGTTATTGGGTTGAAGTAACCCAGTAAGTGCGTTAAACAGCTGCGAAATAGGGCGATCTTGTGAAGCATTTCTCCAGTTTCGTAACAGTTGTTGTTTGATGGTTTCAAAGCGAGCAGGGCTGAAATCTCGAGAAGCAAAACGGTGTAGAATCATTTCTAGCAACTGAGGCAGCTTTTGACTGAACCCTGAGAGGGTTAAGGTCACGCCACCTTGGTGAGCGTACATGTTGTAACCCATCCCTGCGATTTCTGCTTGATAGGTTTCTTTTGCTAGCGAATCGAGGAACATCTCTACACATAAGCGCGTTTTGACGATGTTCTTTGGTGATGCAACGGCATGAGAGCTGTCGATAGCGACATAAACGACACCTTTTGGCACGCGAAATTCGTCATCTTGCAAATGCCACAGCCGAAACCCTTCGAGATCCTCAATCAACTCTGGCAGTGAATCACCATTTTCGAGTGGCATGGGGTCGAGGTCGTAGCAAATATAAGGGTTCTTTTCCGGTAAGACGAATTGCCAGCTTGGGTCGATTTGTTGATAGAAACGACGTTGGTCTTCACTAAAAGGTGTGACGGAGTACGGGGTAAAGTACCATTCGGCAGTACGGTTGTATTCCAGGCCTTTAGCAATCAAAGTGACGCGTACATTATCGATGGTTAAGTATCGCAGCAATGAACGCTGTAACTCCTCATCGTAGCCCGCCATTTTGTAGTCACCATAAACCGTGTCTTCCGGTTGATAGTGCTGCATGTTGATCACCAGATGGCTGACGAGATCCATTGGGCGCGATGGCTCTTGGAAGCGAAAAGCCGATTCTAATACCGCTTGTTTTTCGAGATAGCGCCATTCATCTAACCCGTCTTGTTTGATCATCGAGAGGTATTGAAAAACTACTTGAACGATATCATCAACATGATCTAAGCCGTTTGGCGTCAGGGTGCAGCTTACGGTAAAGTCTCGGTAGTTACTGCCACTCGCGCCGCCGCCCGCTGAGAGAGAAGTAATCCAGCCTTTTTCTTTGAGTTGAAGCATCAAACTGCCTTCTCCTTCATAACCCAACAGGTGAGCAAAGTAGGAGAGTGGCTTCACGCTATAATGCGCATCCATTCCCGGCATGGGGAATGTGAGAATCAGTTTACGGAACTCTTTGAGCGGCTCGACTTGAACCAAAATGCCCGTGCTTTCCTCAGTGCCTATCGGTACATCAATCGATTTTCCACGAAGGTGGTGATTTGGGATGTCGGCAAACATGGTTTCTACCCAAGCTTGCTGTTCATCGAGCGACTGTGGCCCAAATAGAGTCAGTGTCATCAAATCGGCGGAATACTGAGAGTGGTGAAACTCCACAATTTCGTCGCGGATGGATTTACCATCTCGGTCGCCAAGAGTATCTAAGTTTCCGACAGAGAATTTTGAAAACGGGTGCTCTGGATTGATGACTTCTTTGTTAACTTGATACAGGCGACGAGAATCATCATTGAGTTTGAGCTTGTATTCGGAGTCGACAGCCTGGCGTTCTTTGTCTAATGCTTCTTCGTTAAACAAAGGTGCGGTAAAGAATTGGCTAAATCGATCTAAGGCACTTTCAAAGGCATTTGGAGCAATGTTGAAAAAGAAACAAGTGTGCTCTGTACCAGTCCAAGCGTTGTTTGTTCCACCGTGTTGGCTAATATAGCTTTGAAACTCGCCCACTTTAGGGTATTTTTCCGTACCCAAAAAAAGCATGTGTTCTAAATAGTGTGCCAGACCTTGGCGATCGTTTGGGTCGTCGAAGTGTCCAACGTTCACTGCCAGAGCAGCTGCCGACTGTTGAGCTGTATCGGAATGAATCAGCAGTACACGCAGTTCATTGCTCAAGGTAATGTAGCGGTATTGATTTGAATCGTTAGGACTTAGATGCACGATGCGTCTCCAGATTTCGCATTACAGTAATTTAGGCTCCCCTCGCGGGGGGCGCAAAGTTTGCGTTTCGACAAATACTGCTTGCCGTATTTTTGTTATTCGTAGACTTCTGCACAGGCCCATCGCGTTTGCGTATGGGGAAGAACTGTTTGAGTGAATGCTCTGAACTCATTGCACAGTTAAATAGTGTGATGAACTGAGTACATTCTTTTAATAGATTGTTAAGAAAGTCGCTATCTTTAACAAGCGAATTGGTATAATGAACAGATAATTATATCAGTATTTTTGTTTCGTCATTGTTAAAGTTAGCCCCGTCTATCTAATAAAGATAGCAGTCAACCTTTTGGTAGCGTTAGCTATCCCTAGGAAATAACATGAAAATATTCATCATGCGTCACGGTGAAGCCGAGCATTTTGCAGATTCAGACGCAGCACGACAATTGACCCCAAGAGGCAGAGTCGAATCAGAAGCGGTTGCGAGAGCCTGTAAAGAACAGGGTTTTGCGCAATTCGATAAAGTGTTGGTGAGTCCGTACATTAGAGCTCAACAAACTTGGCAAGAGATCAGTGCGTATTTCTCTGCAAAAAGCATTGAAACTTGTGAAGATATTACACCTTATGGCCAGTCCGAGCATGTCTTCGATTTCGCAAGTGCGTTAATAGAAGTCGAACAATTGGACTCGCTTTTGTTCGTATCGCATTTGCCTTTGGTCGGTTATCTGACTTCAGAGTTTGTAAAAGACATGACACCACCGATGTTTCCTACATCAGGGCTAGTGTGCATTGAATATGATTTACAAACACAAAATGGTGAAGTGCTATGGCATATTACGCCATAAGTGTCTAAACCAAAATAAGCGTTTGCAAATTAGAGACAGAATAAGAAAGGCAGGAGATCCCTGCCTTTTCGTTTCGTCGTGTCTACAGCAAGCTTGTTACTTTTCAGGAATTGAAAGCAACACTAACAACGCACCATCACCACCAAATTCTAGTGGCGCTTGGTGAAAAGCCATAACGTCAGGATGCTGTGCTAACCAAAGTGGGGCTTTCTGTTTCAGGATGTGTTTCCCAATACCATGTTGCACACACGCACAATGAATCTCGTTTTTGATGCAATAGGCTATCATCGCACCAAGCTCGCGTTTTGCTTCTTGCTGTGTCATGCCGTGCATATCGAGGAACACGTCCGGTACATACACGCCACGACGTAGACGTTTGACTTCATAAGTGGAGACGTCGTCACGTGCATAACGAGTTGGACCTTCATCGTTTAATAGAGGGACAAACTCGTCTGAAAAGTAAAATTCAGAGTCACTCGCTTCACGGTTGGAGCGCTTGATTTCTTTTTGCTTAGTATTTTTTTTTGGTTGCTGGATTATGGTATCCTGTCGCAACTTTTTTACGCCCTGTACTGCTTCCTGAAACAAGGCGAAATCGTCATCGTTCTCGGTGTCTTTTTTGCTCATTAGGTAAACAATTTCATTAATAAACTTTATTGGCAGTATTGTAGCGCTTTTCGGAGGCAATTTTGGATAAGATTTTTGTAGAAGAAGCGGTATCGGAACTGCATACCCTTCAAGATATGATTCGTTGGACGGTAAGCCGCTTTAATGCAGCGAACCTGTTTTACGGTCATGGTACTGATAATGCGTGGGATGAAGCAGTTCAGCTTATCCTGCCAACCTTATACTTGCCGATTGATGTGCCTCCGCACGTATTGAACTCTCGCCTAACGACAAGCGAGCGTCTGCGTATTGTTGAGCGCGTAGTAAAACGCATCAACGAGCGTACGCCAACAGCATACCTAACAAACAAAGCATGGTTCTGCGGTCTTGAGTTCTTCGTTGATGAGCGTGTACTTGTGCCACGTTCTCCTATCGGCGAATTGATTCAAGCGGAATTCCAACCTTGGTTGGTGGAAGAGCCTACGCGCATCATGGACCTATGTACGGGTTCTGGTTGTATCGCGATTGCTTGTGCGCACGCTTTCCCTGAAGTAGAAGTGGATGCTATCGACATCTCTACAGATGCTCTACAAGTGGCTGAGCAAAACGTACAAGATCACGGCATGGAGCAGCAAGTGTTCCCAATTCGCTCTGATTTGTTCCGTGATCTTCCAAAAGAGAAATACAATCTAATCGTGTCCAACCCACCATATGTGGATGAAGAAGACATGAACAGCCTGCCAGATGAGTTCACGCATGAGCCTGAGCTTGGGCTAGCTGCGGGTACGGATGGTCTAAAACTAGTGCGTCGTATTCTTGCTAACGCGCCAGATTATCTAACAGATAACGGCATTCTTATTTGTGAAGTCGGAAACTCAATGATTCATATGATGGAACAGTACCCAGAGATTCCATTTACTTGGATTGAGTTCGAGAACGGCGGTCATGGCGTGTTTATGCTAACGCGTGACCAGCTGGTTGAGTGTGCAGAAGAGTTTAAACTGTACAAAGACTAATAGAGTCTTGCACTAAACATCAAAACACCGAGCTTTATGCTCGGTGTTTTTTTATGCATACCTCGCCGATATTAACTCTTTACATCAAAACGTAATAAAGCCACTATGAATCCACGAAGAATTGGAAAGCAGCTATGCTCTGTTTTGAGAGAGCGTGGCGATAAAAACTTGAGGAAGTAATGGCAGGAAACAGTATCGGACAACATTTCCGAGTGACGACATTCGGGGAAAGTCACGGTATCGCACTGGGATGTATCGTAGACGGATGTCCTCCGGGGTTGGAAATTACAGAAGCAGATCTACAAATTGATCTCGACCGCCGTCGTCCAGGCACATCACGTTACACCACACAACGTCGTGAACCGGATGAAGTTAAAATTCTTTCTGGCGTTTTTGAAGGCAAAACCACGGGCACATCGATCGGTTTGCTAATTGAAAACACCGATCAGCGCTCAAAAGACTACTCTGACATCAAAGATAAGTTCAGACCGGGTCATGCTGATTACACTTACCACCAAAAATATGGCATCCGCGACTATCGCGGTGGCGGCCGTTCTTCAGCTCGTGAAACCGCAATGCGTGTGGCTGCTGGTGCAATCGCGAAGAAATACTTAAAAGATGAGTTTGGTGTTGAGATTCGTGCTTACTTGTCACAAATGGGTGATGTATCTATCGACAAGGTAGATTGGAACGAAATCGAGAACAATGCATTCTTCTGCCCTGATGCTGACAAAGTAGAAGCATTTGACCAACTTATCCGTGACCTGAAAAAAGAAGGCGACTCTATTGGCGCAAAAATCCAGGTTGTGGCAACTAACGTGCCTGTTGGTCTTGGGGAACCCGTATTTGACCGTTTGGATGCAGACATCGCGCACGCACTAATGAGCATAAACGCGGTGAAAGGCGTGGAAATCGGAGACGGTTTCGACGTGGTAAACCAAAAAGGCAGTCAGCACCGTGATACGCTTGCTCCTGAAGGTTTTGGTAGTAATCATGCGGGTGGCATTCTTGGCGGTATCTCGACTGGTCAAGACATTGTCGCTAACATTGCGCTTAAGCCAACATCAAGTATCACTGTGCCGGGTGAGACCATCACAAAAGAAGGTGAACCAACTCAGTTGATCACCAAAGGTCGTCATGACCCATGTGTGGGTATTCGTGCTGTGCCTATCGCAGAAGCGATGCTGGCAATTGTGGTGATGGATCATTTACTACGCCACCGTGGTCAAAACCATGGCGTAACAACTGAAACACCGAAGATTTAAGAGCTTTGTGTCATTCCAGCGAGCTATAGCGAGACTAGGAATCTAATTTCAGCACGATGAAAAGAGAAAGAAACATCTCTGACAACAGAGTGCTCGGATAATAGATCCTGAATCATGCTCCTTCGTCGCTGTTCAGGATGACTGAATATAAAATTATGCCACTCACTGAATCGCGGGTGGCACAATTTTATCAGGCAACCTTTTTTGTTTAAGTAGTTTTTGCTTAATGAATCGAGCCTTCGGTTTCCAAATGGAAAGAAGGCAGACGCCACTTAAAGCGCACTGCAGCCATACGCAGCATGTAACCAGTAACCAGTGTAATGATCGTGGCAGTGACATCGGGAACATTAAATTCTAATAGCGCTAAGTACATTCCTGATGCGATAAGAGCGACAGAAGCGTAAAGCTCTTCATGCAGTACCAATGGTGTTTGGCGACAGATTAAGTCACGAAGTAGCCCACCGAATACACCAGTTACTAACGCTGAAACCATACAAATACCAGGGTGCAAGCCCATGCCCATCGCAATTTTTGTTCCGATGATACTAAACACGATTAAACCTAGTGCATCGAGGCGAATGAACAGACCTTTCAGCTTAATCACCCATTTCGCTAAACCTGTTGTTAGCACACCTGCAACACACGTAATTGCAAGGAACTCTGGGTTTTTTACCCAACCAAGAGGGTAGTGGCCTAATAGAATGTCACGTACGGTGCCACCACCAATGGCCGTTGCGCTGGCCACCAACATAACACCAAACCAGTCCATCTTTCTTCTACCAGCACTTAACGCACCTGTCATGGCTTCAGCCGTGATACCAATGATATACAACACACTTAGCAACATAGGGAAACACTCAACGTAAAAAGTCACTACGTTCTACGAGAATCAGCGTAGGCGAAGTAACAACACTTACAAACGGTTCTATCTCTCTTAAAAAGTGATTAAAACCAGCAACATGCTTGTAATCAAACGGCTTAAAAATAGCGGTTTGAACGGCATCAAAATAAGGCGAGAGTGTAGTGGTAAATAAGTACGCTGACGAATGAGAAATTGTATGGAGAAAGCGATGTTCAGATAAATTCAACTAATAACCAAAAATGTGGGGTTGCCTTTACCTCATAGCTAAAAACAGCGACAATATGCAGCGCATGTCAAACTGAAGTACAAACTCGACGATGACCCACGAATACCAAGACTTAATCACCATTTTTAATGACACCTTTTTAGAACAATTTAATACGAAATTAGAGTTAGGTGGTGATGAGCCTATTTATCTTCCTGCTGATGATGAACACCCTCATCATCGGATTATTTTTGCTCGGGGTTTTTACGCCTCTGCTTTACACGAGATCCATGCATCTCTTTAAAGGTTGACATACTAAGAAACTCATACTAGGAATAATGTACATCCTAAGGAGATTCTATAGGTGAAAAACACCCTCAATGATCTGTTTAAATCAACAGCGAGAGTTATCCATTTAGGTCACTTTTATAAGGGGCGGCTGATGTGGGAAGCTGGGGAAGAGATTGACGAATATGAATATCGCTTTTCCCACATAGAAAGCAGTGGTTATTTTCCAAAGATGCCTGTCATCCTTCAATCAAACGGTATACCTTGGGATATAGGCAACGCCTATTTATTAGGCCAACTAGAAAAGCCAAATCTCTCAAATATGAGAACACTCACTGCTCGAGCAACTCACTTGAAGTACTACTTACAGTACTTAGAGGACACAGGTCAGCATTTTCTCGATCTTCCCAAGCTTTACTATGAGCGTGCTCCTCAAAAGTTCAGGTTGTTCATGAGTCAAGCTTTGGACAACCACGATTTTAGTGCTGAAAGTATTAATAACGTACTTTCTACTGTTGCCCATTTCTATAAAAACATCCGTTATGAATCGTTAGTGACAGAAGCTAGTTTAGAAAACCAGCCATTCACCGAGATAAGAAAGTCGATCATGACCACTAACCGAGTAGGTTTAGTTCGAAGCACTCAGGTCATTACGAATGACCTCAGAATTAGGAGTAGTCGAAATCATAATTCTCCCATAGGAAAACTAAGCGATGGGGGGAGATTGCGTCCTCTAACCGGAGAAGAGCAACAGATTATTTTTGATGCTTTTAGAAGAAACTACGCCTCGGTAGAGCTTGAGTTAATGATTCGAATCGCACTCGAAACAGGAGCAAGGCAGCAAACCGTATGCACATTAAGCATAGGCTGTATAAAGAAAGCTTACAGTGAATTAGAAACTACTCCGTCAATGACTAATGTTGTTATATATGGTGGTCAACGCTACAAAGCTGATACGAAAGGCAGCAGATTAAATAGGCTGATTTTTAGACGTGAGCTCATTGATGATTTGATGACTTACATCGAGTGTAAGCGTGCGGAAGACCGCAGACGCCATGATAATAGTTTTTATGGTGATACTGATGACAACTATGTGTTTTTAACTCGAAGTGGCAATCCATATTATACCGCTCAACGAGAAATCGTAGACCGTCAAGACCCTAAAGCTTCCTGGAATATTAAAGCCCCTATGATGGTGCCCAAGAATGGTCAATCTCTTCGCAATGAATTAGGACGGTTTATTTTTCGAATCCAAAAATCCGAACTAACCTTTAAAGCCTTCACTTTCCATGATCTCAGGGCGACTATGGGTATGAATATCGTAAGGTCTATGAGATCTAACGGTTATCCTGACTCAAAAATATTCGACCATGTTAGGCAGCATTTAAATCACAGTAATTTTAAAACGACTGAAGGGTATCTCAACTTCGACTCTGATCTTTCCGAGTTTAACGATATACAAGAAGCATTTGGCGATATGATATGTAGAGATGATGATGAATGACTCTATCGATAGCCGTCCCTTAATTGAAGTGAACCCTAAGAACTTGCCCAAAGTGTATGCTCCTCAAGCTGCAGTGGTTAAAGGAGTCAGAGCAGATGGTATGCACTTTAAAGTAGATATTGGCAGAGTGTGTTACCTGGAACGCGCAATGGATTCAGTACGCTCCCTGAGTGGTAAACACTATATCCCCAGTTCAGTTAATACTAAATCTTTATCGTCAGTAAGAGTAGAGTGGCTCCGAAACTATTTGTATACAGCATTTCACAAAGGGTGGCGCGATGAAACGCTTCGGCAGAACCTGCACTGCTTGCGGCACTTTTTTCATTTTTGTGATTTTGAGGGAGGTTCAAAGCCAACCACACTAGACGGGTTGGTGAGTGAATATCAGCGTTATCAAAACATACTTGGCCAAAGGGGCTGTGTGGGTAGTAATTCATCTCTAAAATCATCGTCAGTTTTGAAACGCTTAAATACTGCACGAAGCTTTATTCAATGGGCATTTCAGTTATCTAACAATGAAATTCTTGCTCTTATACCCAAACAACGTAGCCGGCAGTCCAATTCAGTAAACGAAAGTCGATCTGTAAGCCTTCAAGATGGGCAAGACTACTTACGCGCGTGTGCTGCTTATTTCAATCAATTTGCTGACGCTATCTTAGATAATCAATATCCCATTCCAGTGAGCCATCCGCATGATGAACGTGAACATCTATATTGGCATTCAACTTTAGGAACCTCTTTGGTGAGTTTGCCAAACTGCTTTACTAAAAATGGTGATCCGCTCCCTTACCAAGAAATCAAAGATATTCTGGCAAAAAATTTTAAAAGTAAGATCCCAACTAAGTCAGAATTTTATGATAGAGCGCTTGTCCGCAATAGAAACGAATGGGTAAGCGGGAAGTTAACACCTCAAAAGATCTACGCCTATAATTTAAGCGTATTTTGCTTTTTTCAGATCTATCTTGCGTTTACTGCGGCAAATGTTCAGCCCACACTTGATCTTAAAATATCGGATATAAACCTCAGTAAAGTAGGCTTTAGTGCTTTCGCAAAGAAACATAAATTTCGAGCGGGAAGGTCGGTTAGATTTGATGCGCCCAGTCATTTAAAGCGAGAGATAGTAAAATATGTAAGTTTGCGAACGTGGGCTGAAAGTCTTGAACTACCTGGAGATGCGAATGACTACCTATTCGTCAAAATTGGTGAAAATAATAAATTACAACGATTAGACAGAAGTAACGGTAGTACCCTAATAAGAAAATCTCTTCTATTTAAAGGAATCACCAAAGTTTCATCTCGGGATATAAGGCAGCTTGCGGGTGAATATTTTATTCGAAAATCACAAGGGAAAGTTTCTTTGGTCGCAAAGAAACTAAACAACTCGATTGCAACGACAGCAACATCGTATACGTCAATTGATATAGAAACGCAGGCTCAAGAAATGAACCGTTATCACGAAGAGCTGAGTTCTAAAATTCGGTATTTTAATCGCACAACTAATAGCCCCATTCCCGTGATTTTTGCAAATGAAAATGAATCGGAAAGAATAGCTACCGGATCATGCTCTAACATAGATGGGGAGGTGCCTTCGAGAGCCAAGGGGTTTAATGCTAAAGCACCTGAGCCAGCCTGCGGCACGTTTGAAAGTTGTCTTTTCTGTGAATACTTCACAATCCATGAGGATTTTGAAGATATCCATAAACTATTAAGTCTCAAAGAAGCGTTAAATACCACTTCAATGATCAGAAATGATTCAGAGCACCATGAAGCCGTTGTTAAGCCTGCAATATTTCGAATTGACGAAATTTTGGATTTTGTTAGCAATAATAATCATGAGCTTAGAGAAGTCATAAGGCAGGTCGAGGACAAGATAGAAATGGGTAACTTTAATCAACATTGGGGTCGGCAGATTGAAATCTTGCTACGTCGAGCAAACAGTTCCGGAAGAGAGATATAGTTTGTCGAAATTAATGTCGCGTAAGCCAATTGTTATGGAGGTTTACCCACCAAGTGACCTTTCATCCGTAAAGCCTGCTGATAACATGGTGGTTACGATTAACAAAGATGGAAGCCCTAAATCCATATTTTGTGATGATATTTGGGATTATAGTGCTACAAGTTCAACAATTCGATTACTTAATTTCAGAGCAAAACTCGAGAACATTACCCCTGCTGATGGGGGAAGAGTAGAGAGTAAGCATAAATTTGATGTAGCCAATGAATTTCTTAAAACTCTAACGTTACATTGGATAAGTGCAGTTGGTGGCTGCTCAATGTCTAAGCTTAACGGTGATGTGACGGCAGTTTCGTTTTTGATACGTTATTGTCTAGATTGTGGTATTCCCCCTAAGAATATACTCTCTACTCCCGACGCAATAGATTTCCTAACGAGTCGAGCTTCAACAACAAAACAGACAGGGCTATTGCTCGGGAAAATACAACGCATCGCTGATACCGCAACGTCACTCAGCAGTAATATGTTCTGGCAAGAAGTAAGGCCGTCGATTGAATTTATAGACAGATTAAAGAGAACCAGAAAAAAATTCCCAGAAACCACGGAATCAGTACAGACACTCCTCATTCCATCGGAAATCTATCAAAGTGTGCTCAAGAAAACTATCGAAGATCTAGATTGTTTCTTACAACACGAGAAAGCCATAAAGCTTGTCTTTTCTCTGCGAAGTATAGCGAGAGATAAAGGCGTTGAGCTTGATAGAGGTTTGGTAGCGACTGCAATAACAAAGCATCAAAGTCAACGAATCCAATACTACTGGAGAAAATTATTACGTGAAAATGTAGATGCTTCTAAAGCCTTTAAAGAGCTCTATCAAGCTGGTATTTCAAAAAGCGAAAGTTGGGCTGGGCTCGTTGAAAAGCTGAGGGGATGGCAGCTTAGGTGTGCCATTTTAATTTCTGCATTTACTGGTATGCGAAAAAGTGAGTTGTTGGCTATTCCCCTTAATGGATTAAAGACAATCAATACTGAGAGTGGTCCTATTCCTGTCGTTTGGTCGACAACAACAAAGCTTGAACCCAATGGCGTTCCTAGGTTTACTAAGTGGGTGACATGTTCAGCCGTTGAAGTCGCTTTTAAGGTTGCAAAGATAATCTCTGAAGGTGTACTTGAGTGGTCTGGCGACAGGCGAATAAAGGATATCCAAGAGCAAGAAATACCACTTTTCTTGTCGGTTGAACACGGAATAAGCGGTATTCCTCACCGACAATTTCGTTTTACAACAGCCACTTTCAACTTAAGACGTATTAATAAAGATATCTACAAGAAAGAGCTAGAAATCACGGCACAAGATATAGCGGAAACAAGTTGGTTTTTGTATGGGGCGAGTGTACCAAATGCAATCAAGCTGGGTAAGGTTTGGCCTCTTACGTTCCATCAGTTGAGACGGTCAATGACAGTCTATGCGGCAGCTAGCGGAATGGTGTCATATCCTGTTCTCAAGGCGCAGCTTAAACATATCAGCATGGTGATGACAGTATATTACTCAGACTCAAATTCAAGAGCCATAAATATTCTGGGTGATGAAACCGAGATCAAAGCCTTACGTGCTGAGTGGTCAGATGCCAAAGCACGTGCTGAAGCGGATAGCTTCCTCACACTGCTAGAAAGCGAACAGCCATTAGAAGGTATCGCAGGCAAAAGACTGAAAGCCCAAAAGGACAAAGGTGAGTTGCCTCAATTCTTAAAAAAACGTGAGGATACAAAACAAGCGGTAAAAAAGGGAAAATTTCGTTATCGTCCCACACTGGTTGGAGGATGCGTATCTGTGGCGGCTTGTAATAAAGGCGCTGGTGTACTCGCATCCGCCTGTATTAGTTGCGAAAATGCCGTATTTCTGCCTGGTTCCAGAGCCGCACTAGAGCAAACAAAAGAGTTCTATGAGGCTCAGCTAGCCGAAGGCGCTCCCAAGCGTGCGCGACAAGAGTACGAGGCTAATATTAAGCAAATTGATCGTTTTCTGCAGAGGCTCATTGAATCCGAGGAGGTTACTTGAAGACACGAAGTAAAATTGAAAATGAGTATTGGGGAGCCCTTGAACGCTTAAAAAGCGGCAAAACCAAAATTGTCGATACCAAGTCGACGAGATTTAGAATCACTAAAGATGCTGTGGGGCGTGAAGCTGGCCGCGGGAAAGGTTATGTGCGTTATGAAAGATACCCATTACTGTGTGAAGCGATAGCTGATGCAGAGGTGGTTAGAAAGAAAAATGGTCCAGCAACGCCATCGACCAACGCCAAAATTGAGCAGCAGAAAGCGCTAAAACAAAAAGCAATCAGTGACTATAACCAGCTCAAGCAAGCATATGACATGTTAATGACGGAGTATTTAAATGTAGTAAGGCGAAACTTTGAGCTTGAAACCGGGTTGGCTGAGGTTAAGAATGTGAAAATCATCAGAATGCCTAGTGTACGCTAAGTGCTGGTATAAAAATGTTGTATCATTTGCTCTTTGTGTTTTTGAAATTTTCTCGAACAGTCGAGTTGTATCAGGAAGGGAATAAATGAGTGTGTGCTGTACCGATGATGAATACTGTCGAAATTTGATAAATGCGTTTTCGGATATTTTTCCTAATCTAACAATAAAAGGTGACGCTGAGGAGCCATTTTACGAAGCTCCACGGGCAAATACCAATGCAGTTCTTTATTTTAGAAGCAACTATCCACGCAGCCTTTTACATGAAATTTCCCACTATTGTTTAGCTGGCGATCGGCGCAGAAGTTTGGACGATTTTGGTTACTGGTATACCCCGAGCGGAAGAACTGCCGAGGAACAGCAACGTTTTGAAGTGGTTGAAGCTAGGCCACAAGGGTTGGAAAAAGTAATGTGCGAGATAGTCGGGGTTAAGTTTTCACCAAGCCTCGACGATTTTTCAGGACGGCCTCCGTCGGAAAGCTTTCTGCAACATTTGGAACTAGCCTATCAAGAAATGCTGTTAAGTCCGCCGCCTACCGCCAAAAAAGCACTCTATGGCTTAAAAAAGTACATGAAAATCAATGGATTAATTAATTCGTGCGGTTTCTATTTACTTGATACCGAAGGGTGTTGATTTCCTATAACTTGATGTATATACCGAAAGTAGATATTTCATCATAGGAAGTATTAAAAATAGCCGTTGATGGGCTCGATCTTGTTGCCGTTCGGTTTGAGAAAATGGCTTGGTTTATCGATATGTCAAAGTACAGGCATTGATTAGTCCGAATTCGGAAAGCAGCGCTCGGATACGATTCATTAAAGCAGTTCGTTCACGAACCCAATGTTCTCTCATACGGTGCGCCGACAAAATGGCTTGTTACTCAGGGGATTTTACGGGTACGAAGCGGGTAGATGAATGTTGTACAGCTTGGCAAATAGCAACAGCATCATTGAGGTCATTTTTACCTTTTGTACGGTGTGGGACGACATACTTAACCGCCATGATGCGAGCATCATGGCCAAGCCCATGGAGTGTCCTTGCCCAGCAATGCGCTCCACCGCACGCTTCTAAGCCTATACGCATAGTTGGCATATTTGCTAATGTAGGCAGTAGATTAGAGCGGGTAACGGATTTATGCAGGACGACTTTACCTTGCGAGTTTACGACATGAATACTGAAGTGATTTTTAGCTAAGTCGATACCGCCAAAATAAGAATAATCAGACATGGTGCCTCCAGTGCAAATAAGTACCACATAAGAGTGGTCGATCCTCGGGAGGGGGGAATCCATGTCATTCGTTATATTTTTGGGCGTAAAGTGTATAATATGCTTCAATATGTTATTGATGGAAAGAAAAATGAAAGGAATACCAAGTACTCCAACCGATAATTTGTACAAATTCTCAGCTGTTGCAGGGTTATGGTTTTTTGCTGGTTTAGTTGCTAGTTACATTTGGCTTGTAAGTATTGAAATTAAATTAGATGAAGAACTCCAGAAATCGTCTGTATATTGGAGGTCATTGGATGCTAAAAATGATCTTGAGTTGAGATTGATTTCAATAAAAAAGGGAGAGTTAGAATCCAATGAAATAAATTGGATTCCTAAACAGTTTAAGGGTGAGAAAGAGTTGGATTTTATCAGTAATGAAATTTTAAGGCATAACGAGATTATTGAAGAAAATAAGAAGTTTGTGAATACTGACACAGGAAGTAAACTAGCTCTTCTATCTCGAAATGATGTTGTTTTTATGGCCTTTGGTTATATTGTTATAATGTCTTGTCTTTTGGTTTTTGGTTTCTTTGGGTGGTATAAAAACATTCATAAAAAAGATAATGAAATAAAAGATTTGGATATTGAGATAAAAAAGAAAGCGATATACAAAGTTAATCTAGAAATTAACCAAATGAACAATGCTTATAATAGCAATGTATATGATAAACTAAAAAGGTATTCAAAAATTAAATGTAAATAGAAAGAAATATAACAAGAAATTTAAGAGTGATTCCCCACACTTGGTATTTCTGGTTTGAGTCAAGTTCAGGGTTTACGGTATTCAAATTGAGTGTCGTGGTCACGTGGCTCACACCTTAATTGGGCTACATGGACTCCCTCTTTTGTCAACAATAGCTCTCTCTGACAACAGTGGATCGGACAGCAGCTCTACATTCGGTATTTGACAGGCTTTATTGCCATTACCTTGATGATATTCGCTTGGTACCAGCCTCATTCGTTAGACAGTATTTTCGACTTCCCAATTAAACAGGCTTTGGTACCTCGGTCTGACCGTATTGTCATCAATTGCTATTGTGTTGACTCGTTGAGGTTAACCGTTGATATAGTTAACTTTGTACTCGTTTCCCGAAGTCAGTAAAGCCCAGATAATTCGGGCATTTTTAGCAGCTAAAGCGACGGTTGCTCGCTTATAGCCACGACGTTCAACTAATTGTTGTAACCAGAGACTGTTTCTATCCGTTTTATCTTTGCATCTTGCTATAACAGCGCGTGCACCATGAATGAGTAATGTTCGGATGTGTTTGTCGCCTCGTTTGCTTATGCGTCCAAGTTGGATGTGACCGCCAGTGGTATATTGTCTTGGTACTAATCCTATCCATGCGGCAAATTGGCGACTGGAACGAAATTGTTTTCCATCAGAAACGGTAGCAACGATGGCTGTTGTACTATGTTCACCTACGCCAGGAATAGTCATGAGTTTTTTAGCCTCTTTCATCTGACTTACGAGTGTATAAATTTTGCGGTCGTATCGCAGTACTTCGTCGTTGATATCGTGGATGCGATTGACTAAGTCATAAAGCTATTCGCGAGCCAGCGTAGGTAATCCATTTTCCGCATCTTCAAGAATACTGGGAATGGTATTTTGGAGCGGGTATCGACCTTGAGGAATAATAATACCGAATTCAGAAAGTAATCCACGTAACTGATTAATGGTGGCGGTGCGGTTTTTATTCAGACCCTGTCGAATACGGTGAAGGGTAAGAACAGCTTGTTGCTCTGCCCTTTTAATGGAGACAAATCGTGTTTTAGGTCGGCTGACTGCTTCACATATGGCTTCAGCGTCGTTGGCATCGTTCTTTTCACTTTGTCGATAAGGGATAACAAATTTAGAAGCCATAATGCGAGGGGTATGGCCAAGCTTGCTTAGTTCTCTAGCCCAATGATGAGCGCCAGAGCAAGCTTCCATACCGACTAAGCAGGGCGGTAAGTTGGCGAATATATCTAACAGTTTGTTTCTTTTAACAGTTTTGCGTAGTACACACTTGCCATATGCATCAACGCCATGAATACTGAAGACATTCTTGGCGAGGTCAATGCCAATAGTTTGAATGGTGGACATAGTCATTATGCCACTACAATTCTCAAGGTAATTGAGCATGATAATCAAGTAACCATTACCGCTTACCACCTTCTGGATGCACAAAAAATAACCACCCTTAATGCTTTGAGTCTTGGTGGAGAGAAGGCATAGTCAGGTGATTACTAACTAACAAGGGTGTCTAGAAATGAGTTACAACTAGTATGCTACTTTAATACTCCGTTGTAGCACGATTCAGACTTGGTAGCAGCAATTAGTATGACTCTTTATCTTTTTCTTTGAGCACGTTTAATTTAAAACGGTACGAACAGTGTTAATTGGCTGTTTAGCATGAGACTTTATTACTAACCCTAGCCAACAGTGGGGAACAGATGGAGCCAGCTCAGCCCCGGTTTACTCGAAGATAGACATAACGATTTCGCTTTGCTCTAAATGCTTGATATTTAAATTAAAAAATGTCTTTAAAACCTCAAGGTGAGATGCCAACGATTGACTGGTAATGATTTGAGATATTGAACTCTCTAGTAAATACAGTTAGTCAGTAGGAAACTCATCTGCAATACTGACTCTGAGGGTAAATCAGAGTCAGATGTTCTAGCTATAGTGCATCCTACATCATAACTGAATTATCGAGTAATGTAGTACCTTAAATAAATTATTCACCTCTTTTGATATACAAGCGAGATATTACAAAATCACCGGATGATTCAACTTTCGCAGTTTCATTTCGAATATATTCAGAGTAAAGACAGGTAACATTGGGGTAGTTAAAACTACAAAGTATTGCGGCTAAAATGTGTGGCTTTGGCCCAAATGGAATGATTGAGACGTTATACTCAGAACGAAGAGGGGAGAGCATTTGTGACATGTTATCGTAACACGTAGCAATACTATTAATTGGCAGCTTTATAAGTTTATCTTCACCTCCAAGGTAGTGTGAAATAAAGTCTTTATTTTTTTCTAAACAAGTATTTTCATAATCATAGGTTGCTGCTGGTGCAGCCATAATACCAAAGCATTTGTTTGGGTTTAATAAGTTATACAATCTTTGTGGCCCATATCTATCAAAGCCAAGCATAAATATTGCTGCATTATGTCTTTTGGTTAATGAAATACCTTCACACCCCGGAATTATGCGCAACTCACCTAGTTCAACGTTAAGATCTAAATTTTTATATACTGCAGTTGCGTATGTTAAATCAACGATTACTCTTACTTCACAGAAATTTACTAGATAGTTCAAGACTGCTGCATACCAAGCTCGAGACATCGAAGTATAATCAATTAATATTTTTATTTCAGTACGGTTAATTTTATTAATTGTTTCACTTAGTGTTTTTTGTATTTCAGAGATTTCTCGCTGTGAAATTTCTAGTAATTTGAAACCAGTCCAGTTTTCCGAAAAGTAATTCAAGCTATCTGCTCGAACCGGATCTTCTTTATGTTGGTCAAAAGCTAACACAATGACATGATCGATATTATCTTTATGTAACCGTGTAGCTACATCAATACAGCGCTCTTCGTATCCACAAGAAAATAATGCGATATCATACTCTGACTGACTTAGCTCACCTATTGACAAGTCATCTACATGTAATTTATTCATCATTTCCCTCCAAATCTAAACTATATTGCCCATCATCATTTTTCTTATTTATTGCTTTAAATCGGCTGTAAGAATGATTGTTCATTATCACAGACAGTTTGATGGAGTTTCCTTTTCTTGGCATTAAGTAAAAATGAGGTGATAAACAAAAAGCCAAGGCGAATCTACCTTTTCTATTTGGCATTTTGTTGTCATTGTCCAATCCCCTAAAATCAGGATAAATCAATCCTAGATCTACAGCTGTTTCTATATATTTCCATACTCTATCGTCTTCAACATCGAATGAGAATGAGCTGTATGTATCTGTATTTATCTTGTCTGTATGTAGTTTGTCTTTTAAGAATCTACCAATTGTTGTAAACAGATCGAAGGCTTTCTTGCCATCAACCTCTAGGTTTAGACCGTCTAGCTCTGAGTATGAAAACTCTTTTAGTTTCGCCCCTTGTTCCTTGTCTGATAGAGGCTTAAGCTCAGTGCAAGACTCAATATTCTTTGAAAAAAGATAATTAAATAGCCTTAATAGTCGACGCGGGTTTCCATCTGCACATCTTACTACCAGTGAGTACCCAGAGAATATAAATGGTGAAGCATTACCTTTGTAACGCTGAAAGGAGTCCTTTAATATCAACGTCCCTCTCAATTTTCTTGATACTGAACTTTCGAAAAGAGAATAGTCTTCTTCCAGTAACCTTTCCGCTCTTTTTATCGTACTGGAGTCACAATATTCTCTCACCTTCTCCATCAATTTTTCATCAGGAAGAGCATCTTTAGGGGAGTCAATTAAGATCGAATTTCCTAAAAGAGACTTTAGGGTGATATCTTTGTTTATAATAGATGAACTTTCTATTCTTTTTTTAAATAACTTCTCTGCGAAATTTTCAAAGAAATTATTAGAGTTACTCTTTGAACTACCATGAAGACCTTGCTTATCAATATTTAAATAATCAAAGTCGTGACCCATGTTTAATGGAGTACCCGTATCAGTTTCCAGAGTATAGTGTCGGTATGGCATTGTTGTTATTTTGAACACGATTTCGTTATATGACCTCATATGCGTGTTCAATATTCTATGATGTTCTTTTGTTAAGAATTCAGCCTCATCAATGCAAACACAGAATGTGGAAGCATTAGAAAGTCCGATTTCTTTTCTTACTGTCGATAGGGCCATTATTAAAGGCTTAAATAAATCAGTATTGAAGTTAAGCCCTACCATAAGATCATCATTACTTAATTCTAGACCTAATTTTATTTTATTAAATATAATATTTTTCTTATATTCAACGATCTCTAGTTCATCATAAATGTCAGTAATTGTATTTAATTTTTTAGACAACCATAGCTCAGATATTTTATTGCAAATAGCTTTCTCTTTGATAACTCTATCTACTTCATCCTCAATATATGAATGAAGGCAACTTCTTATGGTATCTAGAAACCGTGCGCATGAAGATAAGTTCAAGCTCCACTTAAAAAGCTGATTATTATCGTCAATGTCACCAATTGAGTTTACCCACTCAACTTTCAAGGGGATATAAGTCGCAATAAATGAACGTTCATCTATGACTTGCTTTGCTTTATCATCGTTCAACTTAGTAAGGCACTCATGAGAAAGCATTTTAATTAGTGCAGTCTTACCCGAGCCTCTAGAGCCTAGTATGATATGGTTTTTGTTGGATATTAGCGATTCAAATGCTGGAGTCCAAACAAATTCTTCAGCTAGTTGGTTAGAAGTGAAGTATCTAGCATTAGAGTGTTCAAATATATTATTAAACCCAAATAAATTATGCATATTAGTTTCCCTTCAGCAAAATGAATAACTCATCTTGTCCCGGAGTTTTAAATATTGTAAACCCAACTTCAGCCGATAACTCTACAATAGTCTTTTCAAGTAGTTTTCTCGAAGTATATATAATGTCAGCGCAATGGTTAGATAGTTCACTCCACCTTACATGTGTCTGAGTCTCGAAAAAACATTCAATAGACTCTTTTAGTTGCTTTTTTAGCTCAATAGGTGACATGCGATTACCAAAAAACTCCTTATGAGGTATACCGTTAATGGACTCATCTTTTGTCCACCCATGTCCTGTATTGTGTGACCAACTCACTACCTTTCCTAAAGGTGTTTTGTTAATGTCGCAAATTTTATCGATTTCAATTTGATGGATTGTGTTCGGTACCCCTTGGAACCACCTGTCATCCAAACGTGCAGAGAAACTACCAGCGCAAAGTATATTAATGGGATGTTGGTAGTCATCGGAGTACTGTGCGAGCCTAGGTATATGTTTATGTCCATGTACGATAAAATTAACGTTATGCTTAGAAGCAATTTCCATCAGGGTAGCTGCGTTTTGTAAGATGCTATGGTCAGCAGTGTCAAAAGGTAAGTCAGGCTGCTGGATTGGATGGTGATGGACGACTAGCAGATTAATTTTATCACTATATGCAATCTGTAGTTCTTGCAGCTTTGTGTCCAGCTCTGTTAAGTCCTGTCTGCGAATAACACCGTGATGAGGTTTTTTATCATAATGGTCAAAAACCGAACTATTTACACCAATGATATTTAGGTTCTCATCACTCCAAATAGCAAAATATGGCTCATTGTAATAACAGCCGAAATGAGCACGATCTAAGCATTGTTTAAAAAAGTCATTGAAACGCAAGTTGTTATATTTACGCTCAATAGTCACGTTGATGTTTTCTTGTGAGGTCATTGAGAGTTCTTCTTCAATCCAGTTGCCATCGTGGTTCCCTGGAACGAAAAAGATTTTTTCTTGTTCTACTCCTAGAATTATCGCTATTTCTTTCAAGCGCGTAGATGCGAGTTCAAATTCTTCTCTAGTTGCTCTATTGGTGATGTCACCTGCGACAACAAGATAGTCGGCTCGAATGTTTTCTTGTTTAACAAGCTGCCTTAGTTCATTTAGAAACTGATTTTTTACAGCGTTGTTAGAGCTTCCTACTGCAAACTCATTTGAAACAGCCGCATCACCAACATGTAAATCACTAATGATTATTATTTTCATATATGCCAGACACTTACAGGTATACCAATACTGTTTCATGATATCACAGTTGTGTAACTTGTAGGGAATACATTCAGGAATTGTAGGTTTTTAACAATTATGATTTTAGGTGAGTGATAAATGAGATAATGTTTAGAAGCTAAGAGTTAGGTCCAGTGAGGGAATTAGCCTACTAAACATTGCGTAGTGCGTAGTTTTCTCGAGCTCAACTTTATAGAGAATACTAGAAGCTTAATGAAAATTAGGGCATATATAGCCCTAATTTCGTTAGGTACAAATTGAACTAGCTCTCAATAGCTGGTTGAAGAAGTAAAGAGTCATTGCAGTCAAGGCAGAGAGCTAATATCCCTTTACGGGATTCAAGTAACTCTAAGTTGGGACTGCCGCACTTTGCACAACGCTTTACATTTGCTCCTATTTTATCTGAGGTAGCACTGACATTCTGCTTGTCGAGCTGAAGTATCTGGTCAAAAAACTGCTCTATAGTCAGAACTATATCGCCAACTGATTGGTAAAAGTCTAAGTTTAAGTGTACCAAAAGTTTATCGTATACAACGTTTGACAAGTTTGATTTTTCCGTATTGTATGGTCGATCCCATTTATTTGCTGTCCATCCCTGCTTTTTGTAGTAAGCAACTGATGATTCAATTTTAGAAGGGATCGTATTCGTAGCATGTGGCTTCCCTTGAGACTTTCCTGTCATATAGAAATACGCCGCATCTTTTACACTTTTTCTAATATGAGGTGCCAACTGAGCGACACTCATCTGCGTTAGCATTTTACGTACTACGTCGTATGTTTTTTGGGGAGGTTCAGCCAAATCAGCTTCTTGACAGAAATAGCTTAAAAAGGCCATAGCTTCCGCTACTTCAATATGCTCCACTAGATTACATAGCTGTTCAATATCCTTTTTTTGTACTTCGGTGTTCCCATTCATAATCTGCTCAAAGTCAGAAATGATATGGCGATAAAGAACTTCATTAGTTAAAGAGTCGGAGGCGCCTACATATATATTAGCTTTGTAAACTTGCCTGCTAGTAAGCATCCTTTCAGAAGGGTTCAAAACAACGTCAGTTGGCAAGTTTTCTAAGACAGGAAAAATTACACCCTTATCAAGCAAACGCGAATAGATGGCTTTATCAAGTACCCCAGCAGGTGAAAGTATTGAATTTGCACTAGCAACTATTTGTGATGGCAAGAAATCACGGTTCCCTAACGGAATTAGACTTGCTAGGTAAATTTTATCAACTAGAGATAAAGCGTCATAAGACAGCTTCACCGATGGTATTGGATAAACCTCTTTCAGTTTGTCTAAATTTTCTTTGTATCGGAGTTCGAGCGCTTCTCTTTCTTTACGCCTCTTTTCCTGCCTTTCAGATTCACAGTGCTCACAAGGGCACATTGGGTCTGCTCTTATTTCGTTGACCTGATGATTACATTTAGGACATACATATTCTCTTAATCTACTCGACTTAGATGTTGGCCTTTCTAAAACATCATTTGAGCAAAGCTGACATGCAACACCAGTTCGAAGCAATGGAAACTGGTTGACAAGGGCACTTGGCGCTAGAGCACCTAGATCGTATAGCTCTATTATTTCAGAGTTCTTGAGTTCGTTGTTACGGTACATTTCATAGCATTCGAAGACTTGCTCTTCAGTCAAATGCGAAAATATCGGATTAGTTACGGTGTCTTTTACCATAGACATCTCTATAAGGTGATGTTCTCTATTAGCTAGAGAGTGGTTAATAATTGCAATGACTTACAAAAGGTTTTGGAAGCATTTTTGGAGTGGAACAAACTAAAGGCTTTAGTTCTTCCGGTCTTTTCTATTCATTCGTTCAGGTACCACAAAATGCTTATCTATTGCCTTGATCTTACATCGGTACAAACTCACTTCGGGGCATAAACGTACCGGTTTAAGTAAATCACATCCGCCACACATTGATTTTGATGTACAAATCAGTTTCTCACAGTCTTTTTTGTACACTTTTAAGCACATTTACTGTTCTTAGGTTGTTTTTATTATTTCTCTATATATCATATATTTATATATGTACATTAATGCTTATGATGTTATTAGAGCTCTCGCATTGGTGTGTGGCTGGTCCAGAGCGTCGTTTGCTGGAAGATTTTGGTTATTGGTATGAACCTGATGGGCGAACAGCAGAAGTTCAAGCGGAGTTTGAGAAAGTTGAAGTGCGACCTCAAGCTTATGAATGGATTCTGGCACAAAGCGCTGGCTTCCCTTTTACGGTGAGTTGTGACAATCTACACGGCGATTTTGAACCAGATAGGCTCGGCTTTATGAAAAAAGTGCATAAAGAAGTGCTAGGTATTTTGGACGTTGGCTTGCCTTTGCGAGTGAAAATGCTTTCTGATGCCCTGCGCGCATTTTATCAAACTAAGCCACTGGAAGCGTCGGACTTTTGCGTTAAATAACCACTAATAACCTCAGAGATACACCATGATTATTGAATTTGAAGAAAAACTACTGGAACTGATTGATGCTCGAATTGAAACAGCATCTGACGATGAATTGTTTGCTGGTGGTTATTTACGTGGTCACATCTCTTTATCCGCGGCGTCTTGTGAAGAAGAAGGGATTAGCGATATTACTGAGCTGAAGTCACGCATTGAGAGCAGCTTAGAAAATGCGCGTACCGAGTTAAGCCCGGCCGATCGCGTGATTGTCAGTGATTTGTGGCAGGAGCTCCAGGCTCAGGCTTAGTCCCTAAGCAGCGTTCTCCCTTTATTTAATCCTAGTCATTTACTACTTCGAAAAATTCGAACCTCTCCATAAAATTTTTGTGGTTGTAGCGAAACTGTTCAACTTTTATTCTGATCAGCATAAAACGTGAACAAAGGATTACAACCATGAAAATTGTCGCATTTGGTGCATCTACCAGCTCTACCTCAATCAACAAACTACTTGCTACATACGCAGCAAATCAAGTCGAAGGCGCTCAAGTGAATGTTCTAGACTTAAACGATTATCAAGCGCCAATGTTTAGCGAGGACAAAGAGAAAGAAATAGGTCAAGCTGAAGGGGCTGTCGCGTTTTTACGTGACTTGGCGGAGGCTGACGCTCTCGTTGTTTCCTTCGCAGAGCACAACGGTTCGTACCCAGCGGCCTATAAAAACTTGTTCGATTGGGCGACGCGCATTGAGCGTAATGTATTTCAAAACAAACCTGTCGTTTATTTAGCAACTTCCCCAGGTCCCGGTGGTGCGCAAAGTGTTCTTGCGGCGGCGACAGGTTCTGCACAATTTTTTGGCGCGGATGTAAAGGCATCGTTATCTGTGCCGAGCTTCTACGAAAATTTTGACGTGGAATCGGGTAAGGTTGTAAACCCAGAAGTGGCAGAGCAAGTGAAACAGGCAGTTGCACTGCTGAAGTAATCTCAGTACGAGCGACTTAATGAGTTAGCGATTCCCGACACGTGTCTGTGTCGGGAATCAAAACAGAGAATACTCTTACAGCTCGGTAATGGCTTTGCCTTTTCTTAGTTTACGAACCCACATTCGACTTGGGTGAAGTTCGGTCAATACATCAACCGGTAATGGCAGCGGGTCCCCACAGATCTGGGAGGCCAACACTTCAGCTAATAATGGTGCAGAGCTCAGTCCACGAGATCCTAAACCTAAGAAGCAGAATAGGTTAGGGTACTGATGAATGGTTTCTACCTCTTCTTCTTTTTGATTTTGTAAGTTGGTGTATTGCGTTTTGATCGTCTCAAAGTCACCCACATTTCCGACAAATGGTAAGTGATCTCGGCTAACACAACGAATACCTTGGCGAGATTGATTACCAGTGATATCTACCTCTTTTGCCCATGTTTGATTCGGTACACATTTCACTAGCTTTTCTGCATTATCTTTTTGGGCGTTTTCATCAAATTCGTAGTCAAGGTGACTGCGGTCGTAGCTTGCACCGATACACAAGTGTTGATTACTTGGGTTAACAGGTGTCATGTAACCGTCGTAACACAACACCGTTTTCAGCTGACTCAGCGTTTCGGTTGCTGGCGCATGACTGACTTGTCCTTTCACCTGCCCCATTGGGAGGGAAGCGGTTTGACTCAATGTCTGGAACTCATGGCCGTTCGCAATCACAACCGTTGAGTGCTCAAATGTTTGACCACTCGCTGTTAGTAGCCAGAGCTGACGCTTTTCATCCCAATCTAATGCCTCAACATGGTGTTCAAACTTCGTTGAGAGTAACGACGTCTTCTCCAATTGTTTTATTAACCCACGAGTTAACTCGGCAGGGCACAGCCACCCTCCCATTGGGTAGTGCACAGATGCCATATCAATAGGTAACCCGATAGTGTTCGCAGTCTCCTCGGCGGACAGCTTGTGAATGAGCTCTGGTGTGAAGTTACCCGCAAGTATTTTCTCCAGTTTGTCTGTGGATTTGTCATCCCACATCAACTGAGTTACGCCACACCAGTCATGATCAAAATCGATCTCTTGTGCTGCTTGTTCAACAAACTGACGTGCGAACAAAAATGCAGGAGCAAACACACGCGAAACGCCAGTATGGGGACCGTTCAACAATGGATACACGGCCCCTTGACGATTACCCGACGCTCCTTTGGCTGGTTGTTTGTCTTTACAGTAAAGGGTGACGTTTTGGCCACGACGAACTAACGTTTTCGCTAACGCCGCGCTGGCTATACCACCGCCAATGATGGCAATCGAATCAAGATTGCTAGATGCTGTGCGATTGAACCAAGGGAGATGGTTCGACTGCTTTTCACGTTGCTCCATAGAGCCGGCGATCATTTCTCGCTTAGTGCCGAAACCTTTCACCTTTTTCATTGTAAAGCCAGCTTCGTTCAAACCACGACGTACAAAGCCTGCTGCGGTAAACGTGGCAACTGTACAATCTTGCTTGGCTAGCTTTGCCATGTTGTTGAACAGGCCTTGGTTCCACATCTCTGGGTTTTTGCTTGGCGCGAATCCATCTAAGAACCAAGCATCAATCAAACCTTGTTCGTTGTATGGGACTTGCGGCATGCAGTCTTTAATGTCACCAAACCAAAGGTCGAGTGTGATTGCGCCGTCTTCTAAAACGATGCGATGACACTCCGGCACAGCGGCAGGGTAGTGCTTTTGTAACTTTTCCGCGTATTCAGCTAGCTCAGGCCAAGCTTCATGCGCCTTCTTTAAATCGGCTTTGCTTAATGGGTATTTTTCAAAGCTAATAAAATGCAGCTCTTTCAATGTTGCGTCCGGATGCTGACGACGAAACTCACTAAACCACTGGCATACTGCTAAGAAGTTTAATCCCGTGCCAAATCCTGTTTCACCAATGACAAAACGTCTTTGGTCAAATTCCTGCCATCTTTCTGGGAGATGATTTTGTTTTAAGAAAACGTAGCGTGTCTCTTCAAGACCGTTTACGTTAGAGAAGTAAACATCATCAAATTGGTCTGAAACCGGAGTACCAGCTTCGTTCCAACCAAGTTCTGCGTTTTTTATTGAAGTCATAATGGTGCAAATTTGTGATTTGGCGCGGTAAGAATGGGGCGATTGTACGAATTTATGGGAAAGCTGACCACTTTTGTTGACTATCTTAGTTATCATCTAGCGGATTTTTGAATTATAGGAATGTCATAATGAAACGAGTCGTAATCACCGGTATGGGTATTGTTTCAAGTATCGGTAACAACGTCGAAGAAGTTCTAGCGTCTCTTAAAGCGGGCAAATCTGGCATCACTGCATCTGAGCAGTTCAAAGAACACGGTCTTCGTTCGCAAGTATGGGGTGATCTAAAAATCAACCCGGCGGAACACATCGACCGTAAGCAGATGCGCTTTATGGGTGATGCGGCTGCTTATGCATACCTATCAATGGAGCAGGCAATCGCAGACGCTGGTCTTACAGAAGAGCAGGTTTCAAACGATCGTACCGGTATCGTTGCAGGTTCTGGCGGTGCTTCTGCATACAATCAAACGGTAGCGACAGACACGATGCGCGCCAAAGGCGTAAAGCGAGTTGGTCCTTACATGGTTCCTCGTACTATGTCTTCTACTGTTTCTGCTTGTCTTGCTACGCCATTTAAGATTCGTGGCGTGAACTACTCAATGAGCTCTGCATGTGCAACATCTGCACACTGTATCGGCCATGCTATGGAGCTTATTCAACTAGGCAAACAAGATATTGTTTTTGCTGGTGGCGGCGAAGAGCTAGATTGGTCTCAAACTATGATGTTTGATGCGATGGGCGCACTGTCAACCAAATACAATGACACGCCAGACAAAGCATCTCGTACATACGATGCAGACCGTGACGGTTTTGTTATCTCGGGCGGCGGCGGCATGCTGGTTATTGAAGAACTAGAGCACGCACTGGCACGTGGTGCGAAAATCTACGGTGAAATCGTAGGTTACGGTGCGACATCAGATGGCTACGACATGGTAGCGCCATCAGGTGAAGGCGCAATTCGTTGTATGAAGATGGCGATGCAAGACGTTGATGGTGTGGATTACATCAACACGCACGGCACATCGACACCAGTTGGTGACGTGAAAGAGCTTGGTGCTATCCAACAATTGTTTGGTGAGAACAGCCCTGCAATCTCTGCAACAAAAGCAATGACTGGCCACGCACTCGGCGCAGCGGGCGTGCACGAAGCGATTTACTCAACACTTATGCTAGACAAAAACTTCATTGCTCCAAGCATCAATATTTCAAACTTGGACGAAGCAGCACAAGGTCTGGACATCGTGACAGAAGCACGTGATGCAGAGCTAACGACCGTAATGTCAAACAGCTTTGGCTTTGGCGGCACAAACGCAACTTTGGTTATTAAAAAGTACCAAGGTTAACTGAATTTGTTGGCGCCTTGCGAGAGTACTGTAAACGCCAACAATCCAGTTTCCAGAGCTTGATCAGTCACACTGATCGAACAGACGCAGACTCTATCCCATGGAGAGCGGGATAGGATCCTTTTGTTCTGGAACTTTGCCCGGCTATTTAGCCGGGCTTTTTCTTTTCTCTGTTTCTGCTTTTCTCTAGGCTTCCCGTCAATCGATTCTATAGGAGTTACCTCCTTGAGGTTTATTGGTGTTATATCTTGAGATTTTTCGGGAAAAGGGCACAATCGCTTTAGTTTCGCATCTTGCGAATAAACGAACTCTTACAAATGGATGTTAGAACGCTGGCGCTATGAAAATTATTGTTGATGAAAATATGCCGTATGCTGAAGAGCTATTCAGCCAACTCGGTAACGTAATTCTAAAACCAGGTCGTACACTGACCGCCGATGATTTAGTGGATGTTGATGCCCTAATGATTCGCTCAGTCACCAAAGTTAATGCTGACCTGATCAGCAAAGCAAACAAGCTGAAGTTTGTTGGTACGGCCACGGCAGGCATGGATCATGTTGACCAAGCACTCTTAAAAGAGAAAGGCATTTTCTTCACTGCGGCGCCAGGGTGTAACAAAGTGGGTGTGGCGGAATACGCGTTCAGCGTGATGATGGTGCTCGCTCAGCAACAAGGTTTCTCGGTATTTGACAAGACGGTAGGTATTATTGGTGCAGGCCAAGTAGGTAGCTACCTAGAGAAATGTTTGAAAGGCATGGGTATGAAAGTTCTCATCAATGACCCATTCAAACAAGAGTCTGGTGATCCTCGTAGCTTTACTCCGTTGACAGAACTGATTGAAAGCTCAGACATCATTACACTACATACGCCAATCACCAAAGATGGCCCATACCCAACGCATCATTTGATTGATGAGAAGGTATTAAATGGTCTCCGCAGCGATCAAATTTTGATTAACGCGGCTCGAGGTCCCATCGTTGACAACGCTGCTTTGAAGCAACGTCTTTTGAAAAATGATGGCTTTACAGCGGCACTCGACGTATTTGAATTTGAACCAGAGGTTGATATGGAGCTTCTGCCTCTGCTAGCATTCGCAACCCCTCACGTTGCAGGCTACGGCTTGGAAGGGAAAGCTCGCGGTACAACGATGATTTTCAACAGCTACTGTGAGTTCTTAAATAACGAATTACGTGCGCATGCCAGCGATTTACTGCCAACCGCGCCTGTTCCTACTATGGTATTGGACAGAGCTTGGGACGAAGCAACACTGCATAACATCACGCAGTTAATCTATGATGTGCGTAGAGATGACGCTCTTTTCCGCCGTGAAATCAGTAAGCCAGGCGCTTTTGACCTGATGCGTAAAAACTACTGGGATCGCCGTGAATACAGCGCTGTCACGCTAGTGGGTAACAAAACATGTAACCTTGCTCCATTAGCAGAACTAGGTTTTCAGATTGAGGTAAGTCAATGAGCCAGCAATATAATGTTGCCATTTTAGGTGCGACCGGTGCGGTCGGTGAAACAATTTTGGATGTGCTTCAAGAGCGCAAATTCCCAGTAGGCGAAATCTTCCTACTCGCGAGTGAGCGCAGCGAAGGCAAGACTTATCGCTTCAATGGTAAAACGGTACGCGTTCAAAACGTAGAAGAGTTCGATTGGTCTCAAGCGCATATCGCACTGTTTTCTGCTGGTGGTGAGCTATCAGCCAAGTGGGCTCCAATTGCCGCTGATGAAGGCGTGATTGTTATCGACAATACATCACACTTCCGTTACGAGTACGACATTCCTCTTGTTGTGCCAGAAGTAAACCCAGAAGCGATTGCAGAGTTTCGTAACCGTAACATCATCGCGAACCCGAACTGTTCAACCATCCAAATGCTGGTGGCACTAAAACCAATTCACGATGCGGTGGGCATTGAGCGTATTAACGTATCAACTTACCAATCGGTGTCTGGTGCAGGCAAAGCGGGTATCGATGAGCTAGCAGGTCAAACGGCGAAGCTGCTAAACGGTCTGCCTGCAGACAAGAAGCAATTCTCTCAACAGATCGCGTTTAACTGTATTCCACAAATCGATCAAATGATGGAAAACGGCTACACCAAAGAAGAAATGAAAATGGTGTGGGAAACACAGAAGATCTTTAACGATCCATCAATCACAGTCAATCCAACGTGTGTACGTGTTCCTGTATTCTACGGTCACGCAGAAGCACTTCACATTGAGACTCGTTCACCTATCGATGCACAAGAAGTCGTTAACTTGCTTGAGCAAACTGACGGTATCGAAGTGTTCCACGGTGAAGACTTCCCTACACAAGTCCGCGATGCGGGCGGTAAAGACCATGTAATGGTTGGCCGTATCCGTAACGATATCAGCCATCATAGCGGCGTAAACCTGTGGGTTGTTGCTGATAACGTGCGTAAAGGCGCGGCAACTAACGCGGTGCAAATCGCAGAAGTTCTGATCCGCGATTACTACTAAGTCGCTTACAGTTCATTTCAAAGCCTCGCACAGTGCGAGGCTTTTTTGTACGAACGAAACAAAATAGTGTGAGATTAGTACGAATATGGCGAGAGCCACACATTTTTTATTCTCAACGCTATAGTTTTGCATGCGATATCCGATATATTTAACCGATCACTATTTCAAATTGTATTTAGCACAAAACTGAGCCTTCTATGCGTCAAAATTATAAGCGTTTGTTAGCAGCCCTTGTGTTGATGAGCGCGACTCAGACATCATCAGTGGTTCAAGCCGAAGGAATTCGTCTTGTTGGACCGTCTGGTGAAGTGCAATCATCTCCGAGCTATGCTGAAGATATTGAGCGAGCATTACCTGCTCCTCCTGCGAATACTCAACCGTCACGTTTCTTTGGTCCGACTGGTGAAAATCAAACACTATGGTCGATCGCTTCAGAATTACGACCTTCACGCGGTGTTACCGTTCAACAAACGCTTCTTGCCATTTACCGAATTAACCCTCAAGCGTTTGAGAACCAAAACATTCATGAATTGATCCCAGGGAGTCGGCTACGAGTACCTTCTCTAGAGCAAGTGCAAAGCGCGACCACAGCGCAAGCTGTTGCGATTATGAAGGCGCATGAAGCTAAGTTAAAACAGCCGAAGCCGACAAATAGAGCGACGCCAGCACAACGAGTCACCGAGCAACCAAAGCCACAAATTAAAGTAGAACCCAAGCCTGCGACTAAGCCAGAGACAGTGGCAGCAAAGGAGCCAAAACCAACTCCGAAAACAATACCCGTCATCCCTGCGCCACCAGTAACCACCTCTCCGCAGGGTGAAAAGCAGGTCAGTGCGCTGAAGGACAAACTTCAAGGCTCACAAAGTGAATTAGAGTCATTAGAAGAGAAGAACCATCGTCTTCGATTGATGCTGTCAGAAGTGCAAAGCGAAGTCGAAACTTTGAAAAGCGAGTTGAATGACGAAGAACGCATTCGCTCAGAAGTCGAGAAGCTGCTTGCTGAAGAGCGCCAACGCCTTGCTGAACAACAGCGCATGCAACCAAGCACCATGGACAAAATTTTGTCTAATGGTTGGCTCGTTGGTCTTGCGGCATTAATTCCTGGTGCTTTGATTGCGTTGCTAGTTGTTATGCTTCTTGGCCGACGCTCTAAAGCGAAAGAGGAAGAAGCGGCTGCGCAGGAACAGCAAAACGTTGATCCTCTTGCGGCGCCAATCGGTTTAGCGGCGGCGGATGAGCTGGATGAAGAGCTCACGCTTGATGATGAATTGTTTGCAGATGAAGATATCAACGCACAGTCTTTACAAGAAGAGAAGTCAGATTTAGAAGAAGACGTCTTTGCTAACCTCGACGATGAAGAACTTGATTTCAATCTGGAAGGGGACGATGACCCATTTGCAGATATTGGCGATGACGGTGACCTAGATGTTGGTCTGGATGAGTTTGAGTCATCGAACAATGGTATCCAAGTCAACGGCGAAGAAAAGGCGCTTGGTTTAGAAGAAATGGAGCGAGCCTTAGATGAGGTTGCTCCAGAACTAGAAGTGCTCGATGACGATGAGTCTGGCTTCGATCTTTCGGATGATGCGAATGAGAAATCAGACTCGCTTTCAGACGACGCATTTGCCGAGTTACTTGCAGCCGATGAGCCGTCAGAAGAGTTACCAAGTGACACTGTCGACCAGGATATGCTTGATGACTTGTTTGCTGAACTTGGCAACGATGACTTCGATTTAGATACTGATGAGCCTGAGTTAAAACAGCCCGTTTCGGATGATGACTTTAGTGTAGGAGAGGCATCTGACGACGATATCGATAAGCTATTGGCCCAGTATGAACAACCGGCTAGTGAATCGGAAGTTCGAGAAGCTGACGCCAATGAAGGTCCTGTTCTAGATGAAAACAGTACAGAGCTACTCGATGAACTCATTGATTTTGATGAAGATGACACAGACGAGTTTGATCCACTAAACGAGCTAGAAGCAATCTCTGGTTTTGAAGGTGATGACTCGATCGAAGAGTTAGACGCAGATAGCACAGACTTACTGGACGAACTCATTGATGATGTTACCTCTGAACTTGATGAAGAGACTGAAGCTGATTTAGATCCGTTTGATGATCTGATTCGAGAGGACGAGAGCCCAGAGCAGAATAAATCGGAAGAGGAAGAGTTACTGAAATCACTTGGTTTTGGTGAGCCAGACGCCGACGAAAAGCCATCTCCCGTAGTTGGGTCAGAACAAACTCATGAAGATCAGGACATTGAGTCTGGGTTGGACATCGACGCTTTATTAAGTGAAAGCCAGCCAGACACGCAACAAGCTGTAGAAGATCAACCATTAACCGAGCCAGAGGCTGCCTCAGAGCCATTTAGCAGCGATGAATTTCTTGGTGATTTAGAGGACCTCTCACCAGAGAATGATCCTTTAATGAGCGAGCTAGACGACCTATTTGAGTCAGACAGTGAAGAACTTCTGCCAACAGAACAAGAAAAAGCGGATTTTTCTGCTGAACTTGACGCTCTATTTGATAGTGAAGACGATTTACCGCAGCAAGTTGAAAAAACACAAACGGAGATAGAGGAAGCTTCATCACTACAACAAGAGGCTACCGATACTGATTCAACACAAGAACCATCCGTGGAGTCCGATGCTGAGGTACAGCCTCACGTTGAGCAAGAGGAAGACATTCCAGCCTTCACGCCGACACCAAATACAATAGAAAATGAATTCGGTGTTCCACAAGAAGAAGATTGGCTACTGGATGAGCCTGAATTGGAGCCGGAAACTGAGTCGACCAACGATTCAGAAGAAGAATTCAATTTTGATGAGCTAGATCTTCCAGAATTCAGCGAAGAAGATGCTCTAGCATCTATGGCTGGCGAACCTGCGTTAGAAACGTCCGAGTCCGTTGAACCAGAACAAATTGAAGCCGACTTGCCAGCTGAGTCCGAAGAAGAGTTCAATTTTGACGAGCTGGATCTTCCTGAGTTTAGTGAAGAAGACGCATTGGCGTCCATGGCTGGCGAACCTGCGTTAGAAACGCCCGAGTCCGTTGAGCCAGAACAGGTTGAAGCAGACTTGCCAGCTGAATCAGAAGATGAATTCAATTTTGATGAGCTCGATTTGCCAGAGTTCAGTGAAGAAGATGCACTGGCGTCTATGGCTGGCGAACCTACGTTAGAAACGTCCGAGTCCGTTGAGCCAGAACAAGTTGAAGCCGACTTGCCAACTGAGTCCGAAGAAGAGTTCAATTTTGATGAGCTCGATTTGCCAGAGTTCAGTGAAGAAGATGCACTGGCGTCTATGGCTGGCGAACCTGCGTTAGAAACGTCCGAGTCCGTTGAACCAGAACAAGTTGAAGCCGACTTGCCAACTGAATCAGAAGATGAATTCAATTTTGATGAGCTAGATCTTCCTGAGTTTAGTGAAGAAGACGCATTGGCGTCTATGGCGGATGAGCCGGAGTTAGAAACGTCCGAGTCCGTTGAGCCAGAACAGGTTGAAGCAGACTTACCAGCTGAATCAGAAGATGAATTCAATTTTGATGAGCTGGATCTTCCTGAGTTTAGTGAAGAAGACGCATTGGCGTCTATGGTGGATGAGCCGGAGTTAGAAACGTCCGAGTCCATTGAACTAGAACAAGTTGAAGCCGACTTGCCAACTGAGTCCGAAGAAGAGTTCAATTTTGATGAGCTCGATTTGCCAGAGTTCAGCGAAGAAGATGCCTTGGCGTCGATGGAAGAAGAGCCAGAATTACCGAGCTCTGAGACTGCAGATATAGAACCAATCTCCGGTGAGGATGAAGAGTTAAGTTTTGACGACCAAGATCTTCCAGAGTTCAATGAGGAAGATGTTCTCGCGTCAATGAACGAGGGTGCTTCAGGGAGCCCTAAGGTTGAAGCAGAGACATCGAGACCAGCTATTCAAGCCGATAACGATCATGATGCTTTGTTTGAAGTATTTGCGCAGCAAAACGGCTTTGATACTGACCCAGAAGTGCAGCCAACAGCGACAGAGGGTGAGCCGCTCAGTAATTTGGATGATGAATCATCAATGGCTAACCTTCTTGCGGAAGACGCAAACTCAGAAGTATTTGAAGGTAAACTAGACAGTGACACCATCGCAAGTGCAGGTATGGATTTTGAAACCATGCTTGATGTTGGAGATGATTGGGATGGCTTTAAACCCGCTGCTGATAACGTAAGTTCTACTGAAGAAGTGCCTGAGGACCAGCGTGATGTTTGGAATTCGAGTGATGCACTAAGTCAGCCAGAGATCGCGCAAGAAAACTGGGCAGAGCAAAGCGACTTGGATGACTTCGACCCGAAGAAAAATCAATTTATGACGATTGATGAATTGATGGCTCAGGTCGACAGAGAAGGTGGTGAGTTCGAAGAAGAAGACCTTAAGCTCGATGTCGGATTGAACGAGTTTCCAGATGTTATCGGTGAGATCGGCGATATTGACGTAGATAGCAATGCTGAAGCGGCTGGGAAACTGGATTTGGCTAAAATCTATCTCGAGATGAACGATTCTCAAGGGGCGATTAAACTACTAGAAGAGGCGATTGTTTACGGTGAGGATGATATTCGCCGCGAAGCAAAAAGCCTGATTGACGCCATTAATGGCCGATAAACCGAAACAAAAGGGTAGCGTTTGCTACCCTTTTTGTGTCCCGTTAGTAGGATGCTACCTTTATGTCACCCTTGGTGAAACTGGCAACTTGAGGTGACTTGAGTATATACTTCCCGCCCCATTTTAGAGTTCGAAGGTTAAGATGAGAATCGCATTAGGTATCGAGTACAACGGTACAAACTACTTTGGTTGGCAGCGCCAAAGAGAAGTGAAAAGTGTCCAAGAAGAGCTAGAGAAAGCATTGTCCGTCGTCGCTAATCACCCAGTTGAAGTTCAGTGTGCTGGTCGGACAGACGCAGGCGTGCATGGCACGGGACAAGTTGTGCACTTTGATACCAACGTTACTCGAAAAATGGTAGCTTGGACCATGGGCGCAAACGCGAACATGCCGAGCGATATAGCGGTTCGTTGGGCTCAAGAAGTTTCAGATGATTTCCATGCAAGATTCTCAGCGACAGCGCGCCGTTATCGTTACATTATTTTCAATCATGCTTTACGTCCAGGCATCTTAAACTCGGGGGTTAGTCACTATCATGGTGAGCTCGACGAGAAAAAAATGCATGAAGCAGGGCAGTTCCTACTCGGCGAAAATGATTTTACGTCGTTTCGCGCGGCGCATTGTCAGTCTCGCAGTCCATTTCGAAACTTGATGCATCTGAACGTTACGCGCCATGGAAACTATGTGGTTATTGATATTAAAGCCAATGCGTTCGTGCATCATATGGTTCGTAATATCACGGGTAGCTTGATAAAAGTTGGACGTGGCGAAGAGAGTCCTGAATGGATCAAGTGGTTATTAGACGCCAAAGATCGCAAAGTAGCGGGTGCGACAGCGAAAGCGGAAGGTCTGTACCTGGTAGATGTAGACTACCCAGAAGAGTTTGGGTTACCTGAAGTGCCGATCGGTCCACTGTTTTTACCAGATAATTTGAACTAATTTTACAAACTTATTTCAAAATATCGGTAGTGTTTATATTGAATGTGAACGGAAAACATACGCTATTTACGATATCAAAAATAGGTACAACCAGTTTTTTATCTACAGTAGCTGCAAGATATGGTTTAATCCGTCGGTATTATGTCGAATTTATATCTTTCGCAATGAAGCGGAAGAGTTGAGAGAAAAGGTCTTCCATGAGTTGGCTTGAAAAGATTTTAGAGAAAAGCAATCTAGTAAGTTCACGCAAAGCTTCTATCCCAGAAGGTGTGTGGACTAAATGTACCTCTTGTGAACAGGTTTTATACCATGCTGAACTAGAGCGTAACTTAGAAGTTTGTCCAAAGTGTAACCATCACATGCGTATGAAAGCGCGTCGTCGTTTGGAAACATTTTTAGATGAAGGTAATCGAGTTGAATTAGGTTCCGAACTTGAGCCACAGGATAAACTGAAATTTAAAGATTCTAAGCGATACAAAGAGCGTATCTCTGCTGCACAAAAAAATAGCGGTGAGAAAGATGCGCTAGTTGTGATGCAGGGTGAATTGCTTGGTCTGCCGCTTGTGGCGTGTGCGTTTGAATTCTCCTTTATGGGTGGTTCAATGGGTTCAGTCGTTGGTGCTCGCTTTGTGAAAGCAGTGGATGCAGCCATTGAAAATAACTGTGCGCTTGTTTGTTTCTCAGCAAGTGGTGGTGCTCGTATGCAAGAGGCTTTAATGTCTCTTATGCAAATGGCAAAAACCAGTGCTGCGCTTGAGCGTTTATCAGAAAAAGGTCTGCCGTTTATTTCTGTTCTAACTGACCCTACAATGGGTGGTGTATCAGCAAGTTTGGCTATGTTAGGTGATATCAACATCGGTGAACCTAAGGCCCTCATTGGCTTTGCTGGTCGTCGTGTAATCGAGCAAACTGTACGTGAAGATCTTCCTGAAGGTTTCCAGCGTAGTGAGTTCCTACTTGATCACGGTGCTATTGATATGATCGTTGACCGTCGTGAAATGCGTCAGCGTGTGGGTGGTCTTATCGCTAAGATGACTAACCACAAGTCTCCTTTGGTGGTTTTGGTTAACGAATCTCCAAATGAAGAGCCATATTCTGTACCAGAAGCGGACGAAAAAGGGTAAAGTATCAACTAACATAAAAACCAAAGAATTTAATGGTTAAAGTTAGATGACCCAAAACCCAATTCCTCAAGCCACATCTTCATTAGAGATGTGGCTTGATTATTTAGCAAATATTCATTCCTCAGCAATTGATCTAGGCTTAGACCGTGTCCAAGCGGTAGCAAACAAAGCCAATCTTACCAAACCAGCTCCAACCGTAATCACCGTTGCCGGAACCAATGGCAAAGGCTCAACGTGTGCGTTAATGGAAGCCATTTTACTTGATGCTGGCTATTCAGTCGGTGTTTATAGTTCTCCGCACCTGATTCGTTACAACGAGCGTGTACGCATTAATGGCGTTGACGTTGTAGATGCCAAGCACTGTGAAGCATTCGATTATGTAGAAAAGCAGCGTGGTGATGTTAGCCTTAGCCTCTTTGAATTCGGTACGCTTGCTGCGCTACGTATTTTCCAAGTAGAGAAAGTTGACGTTGTCTTACTTGAAGTAGGACTTGGCGGCCGTCTAGACGCCACTAACGTTGTTGACCATGATGTTTCTGTTATTACGAGCTTAGCGATCGATCATGTGGATTGGCTTGGTGATGACATCAATGTTATTGGTTTTGAAAAAGCGGGCATTTACCGTTCAGGGAAGCCAGCAATTTGTGGTCAACCGACGCCACCAGCGACCGTGGCGGCTCATGCTGACGATATTGGTTCTGAGTTCTTCCAAGTAGGTATTCAGTACGATTACCAACTAACTGATAATGGTTGGAAATGGAGCAGTGGGGCATTTGAGTTAGAGGATTTACCAATCCCATCGCTACCATTACAAAATGCAGCCACTGCACTGATGGCACTAGGGGCTTCGGAATTGCAAATCACTGACATAAATATTGTCAATGGCTTGAATAATGCTCGTTTGGCGGGGCGTATGCAGGTACTGCATCACGAACCTGAAATAGTCCTTGATGTCGCTCATAACCCGCACTCTGCTGAGTATTTGGTAGAGAGAGTGAAGCAACAATATCTGGGTAAGAATATCCATATTGTGGTTGCAATGCTGCATGACAAGGACATTAAAGCAACCATTGAAGCTCTAACTCCAGTTGCAACACAATGGTATCCAGCGTCGCTTACTGGACCGAGAGCGGCGACCGCTGATGAATTGTGCCAATACTTACCTGATGGGCAAGTTCATTTTGAAAACCCTGTTGACGCCTTCGAGAGTGCGAGAAGCCACGCAAAGACAGGAGACGTTATTCTGGTGGTTGGCTCATTCCATACCGTCGGAGAGGTATTGGAACATTGGCAATCAAATAATAAATAAGTAAAGGTATTTTGATGGCAAGTAAATTCCAAAGTCGTTTAGTCGGCACCATCATTCTAGTCGCAGTCGGAGTCATTGTTCTTCCCGATGTGCTAGATGGTAAGAAACTGCACTACAAAGAAGAATTTGCCAGTATTCCTATCAAACCAGAACTTGATAGTGATGTGGAAAACTTCGAAATATTAGAGCCAGTGGAAGACGACATTACGTTACCGGATTCTCCGGTTGAAGCTGTAGTGCAAGAACGTGAGGATGCTCAAGTAGCCGTTTCTGAGCCCGAGCCAGCGCCAACATCTAAACCTGAGGTCATCAAACAACCAGAGCAAGTTGAGGTCGTCACTCGTCCTGTTCAAGAGAAAAATCAATATGAAGATTCAGCTTGGATCATTCAGTTGATGGCACTTAAGAATCACGAAAATGCTGTCGCGCTTGTCGCGGATTTGCAAAAGCGTGGTTATCAAGCTCACACAAAGAAAGAAAACGAGTTTACGAGAGTGATTGTTGGCCCTGATGTGTCAAAAAGTAAACTTGAACGACAAGTTCAAGAATTACAAAAAATTACAGGTTCAAAAGGTCAATTGCTTAAATTTAAGCCATTAAATCCATAAGAAAACGTTTGCGTCAGCATTTTTTCTGTTAAAATGCGCGCCAACTTAAGATGAAGAAAAGATGAATTGGATAGATTTTATCATTTTAGGTGTGATCGGATTTTCAGCTCTGATCAGTTTAGTTCGCGGTTTTGCTAAAGAAGCTTTGTCTTTGGTGATTTGGTTCGGAGCGTTTTTTATCTCCAGTAATTACTATGCCAAATTGGCGGTGTACTTCACCAACATCGAAGATGATATGTTTCGTAACGGAGCGGCGATTGCGGCGTTATTTGTCGCAACCTTGGTAGTTGGTGCAGTGGTGAATTACGTCATTGGTCAACTGGTACAAAAAACAGGGCTATCAGGTACGGACCGAATTCTCGGGATTGTATTTGGTGGTCTACGCGGAGTCTTAATTGTTTCTGCGGTGCTGTTTTTTATGGATGCGTTTACTGCATTCCCAAGCTCGGATTGGTGGAAAGATTCACAGTTGATCCCTGAGTTCAGCCGTATCATCGCCCCATTCTTCGAGCATTTACAAGCAACATCAAGTTTTCTGTCTGGCACTATCTAGTAGTGCCAGCTACTGTCGCAAATCGAGGATTAGGACATGTGTGGTATTGTTGGAATCGTGGGCACAACGCCTGTAAACCAGTCTATTTATGACGCGTTAACGGTGTTACAGCATCGTGGCCAAGATGCCGCTGGTATTTGTACCATAGAAAGCAATCGTTTTCGTCTGCGTAAGGCGAACGGTTTAGTCAAGGATGTATTTGAAGCAAGACACATGCAACGCCTGCAAGGCGAGGTCGGAATTGGTCATGTTCGTTACCCTACAGCAGGCAGTTCAAGCGCTTCAGAAGCTCAACCTTTCTACGTAAACTCTCCTTTCGGTATTACACTTGCCCACAACGGTAACTTGACTAACGCTAACGAAGTTCGTCAGAAGCTGTTTGAAAAAGATCGCCGTCATATCAATACCACTTCAGACTCTGAAGTATTACTAAATGTACTGGCGCACGAAATTGACTCAGTAAAAGGAAATGTCACGACCGAAGACGTATTCCGCGCAGTCACCAATGTTCATCGCACAATTCGCGGTGCTTATGCTGTGACCGCCATGATCATTGGTCATGGTATGATTGCATTTCGTGACCCACACGGTATTCGCCCGCTGTGTTTAGGTAAGCGTGAAGTTAACGGCAGAGCAGAGTACATGGTTGCGTCTGAATCGGTGGCATTGGATGCGGTCGGTTTTGATTTCGTCCGTGATGTTGCACCTGGTGAAGCGATTTACGCAACGTTTGACGGTGAACTTTACACGAAGCAGTGTGCAGACAATCCTAAGCTGAACCCTTGTATTTTCGAGTTCGTGTACTTTGCTCGTCCAGATTCGTTCATCGATAAAATTTCGGTATACAGCGCTCGCGTTGAAATGGGTAAAAAGCTGGGCGAACGTATTCGTGAAGATTACGCAAACCTTGATATCGATGTTGTCATTCCTATCCCTGAAACGTCTTGCGACATTGCACTGCAAATCGCTCAAGCGATCGATATCCCTTATCGCCAGGGTTTCGTGAAAAACCGTTATGTTGGACGTACGTTTATCATGCCTGGCCAGCAACAACGTAAGAAATCAGTACGTCGCAAGTTGAATGCTATTCGTTCGGAATTCAAAGGTAAGAATGTGTTGCTGGTGGATGACTCTATTGTTCGAGGTACAACGTCAGAGCAGATTATTGAGATGGCTCGTGATTCTGGTGCCAAGAAAGTGTACATGGTCTCAGCGGCTCCTGAAGTTCGTTTCCCGAACGTATACGGCATTGATATGCCAAGTGCTACAGAGCTTATTGCCCATGGCCGTGACAACGATACAATTTGTAAGCAGATTGGTGCCGATGCGCTTATTTATCAACGTCTAGAAGATTTGGTAGAGGCGGTAGGTCTTGGAAACCAAGATATTACTCAGTTCGATACATCCGTGTTTAACGGCGAATACGTAACGGGTGATATTGACCAACAATACCTAGATTTTTTGGATGGTCTTCGTAATGATGATGCGAAAACACAACTTGAAATCCAACAGGATTTAGCAAACCTAGAGCTTCATAACGAAGGCGCATAGGGTGCGTTTTCTTAAGTCGTAAAAAAACCAGAGCTTCGGCTCTGGTTTTTTGTTTTCAGCCCTAAACCACCTACTTCAGTAGGTGGTTATCATCCGTTTCGGCTTTGCCTGTAAAACTACTCATGCTAA
>NZ_JAWOVZ010000019.1:0-91306 GCF_033340175.1 Vibrio sp. 1557
GGCTACGACGATTAATGGGTGTAGCCGATCAGATCGTAGCTTCTTGATTTAGTTCCATCGATTTAAGCAACAAAGCCGTGGCTAGTATGAGACAGCATTGAAAACTCACACAACAGAATAGACAAGAAGCTATTTTAAAACATTAGGCCCTTTTAGCTTAGTCTTAGGGACGAATTTACAGCACTACACGTTATGTTTAACGATAAGATCCCCTGTTCCTCTTAATTGAGCATTATGCAGCAATTTAAAATTCCGTTAGAATTGCACATCAAAAACTTCAATGCGAAGAATTCTGGACATTGATACGGACATAAGTTCAAGAGTTAACATAACGCTATAGCAATCTCTTACTAATAATTTGCTTCGAGACATTGGCATACTCCCGAAACAAACCCTTCTACTCTAAAGGTTTTGTTAATAACAGTTGCCATGCTTGTTAGTTATTCTCGTTGAACTCAGTATCTTGAAGTTGTTTGAATATATAAATTTAAAAAAAGAGACATAAGATGCACAAAAAACTCATCGTTCTAAGCTTGCCTATTCTATTAGCCGCATGTGCGGCACCAAAGTATACGGTAGAAACAATCTCGAAAGAAAATCAGAGCAAGGAAATCACCATCGTAAAAGACAACGCCACGCGAGATGTTTTCTTAGATTCGATGCAAGACTGGTGTTTGGATACCGCCCATAAATGCACAGTCGTAAGCGATGGCACTCCTCCTGTTAGCTCTGAGCTGACACTTACTTACGTATCACGCTGGAGCTGGGATTTTAGAACATTTATCGCTGATGCTCAGATCAAAGCCTACAAAAATAACGAAAAAGTAGGACAAGTTGAATTTAAAGCACCAAACAGCGCGAATCCAGATAAATGGGGTAAAGACAACAAACGAATCATTTCGATGATGGATTTGTTATTCGGTAAACAAACCGTGAGTGAGGCTCAATCCAAGATTAAGCTGGGCGAAATGTAATGAGCCGAGCAATTGCCCATTTAACCAGCCTCATATATTTGTAGAAAAAGATAGGAATGTTTAAGTGACTGAAGTCAAAACCATTGGGCTTTTCTTTATAACCGCCATTGCAGAAATATTAGGCTGCTACTTACCTTATCTCTGGTTAAAGGAAGATAAGTCAGTTTGGCTTTTGGTACCAGCAGCGCTATGCCTTGCTATGTTTGCTTGGCTTCTATCTTTACATCCTACCGCAACTGGCAGAGTTTATGCTGCTTACGGAGGTGTCTATATTTTTGTCGCAATTCTATGGTTGTGGTGTATCGACGGCGTTCGACCGACGCTCTGGGACATAGTGGGGGTTTCTGTCGCTATGCTTGGCATGTCAATCATCATGTTTTCACCCAGAGCATCCTAAACGTAACCGAGGGAAATCCCTACGCTTAGTATTTTGGCTATGTGCTAGATTTATTGATTAATAACATTATGACGTAATTGCTACATAGCCAAAGTACGCTTGGGCTTCACCCCAAAACAGCGCTATTTATAGGAGATACCAATGAACCATGCAGTGAAGGCAAGATTTGATGAGTATCCAAAACATGTGCGTATTCGGATAGAAGAGCTACGAAATATCGTCTTAACTATCGCTTCTGAATTAAAACTGGGGGAAGTTGAAGAATCTCTAAAATGGGGAGAGCCAAGCTACAGTGTGAAAACAGGTAGCCCGGTAAGGATGGATTGGAAACAGAAAACGCCTAGTCGTTATTATCTGTTCTTTAATTGCCAAACTAAGCTCGTCGACACATTCCGCGAACTGTATAGTGACTCACTTGAGTTTCAGGGTAATCGAGCAATAATTCTATCTTTATCAGCACCTTTGCCAGAAGCTTCAATCAAGACCTGTTTAGAATTAGCATTAACCTATCAAAAGCGAAAGAACTTACCTCTTTTAGGTATGTAAGATCGCTTAATAAAACTATTTACGGCCGATTAACCATATTCAACTACTCTACCTTTGTATCCTTTTTAATGCTTCCGCAGTAAAGTTTTAGATTAAGTGGTCACCTTAATAGCGCCGTAACCAAACTAGTAATATCGAAATAAAGAAGAGTTTATGAAATCAAAAATCTTGTTTTTACTTATGCTTGGAGCTCATTTCAATGCTTTTTCAGCGACGAACTATCAAGTCAATGTGGTAGTAACAGAGCCTCAATCAACATTCATTTTTCCGACTTTTGAAATATCCTCTAAAGGAAAAAGCAAAACCAGTTTTGTCGACGGCTGCGCGTACTTAGGAACCCTTTCAGAACCGAGCAAAAATAGCATACAGCTTGAAGCTACCATGTCATGCAACCGAGATGGCGCTACGTCAAGGATGGAAATGCCGGTATTTGTTCTCAACTCCGAGGGTCAAAGCGCGAGTTATGATCTTGTAGAAAACGGGATCGTGATGTGGAAATATTCTGTAGAAGTTAAGCCGTCACTTAAAAAGTGATATATCAGAAATACTAAAGTAACAATCAGCACTATTAACCGCCGCTTAAGTGTAATAGGTATATTCTTTACGACTTAATGACGTTACTTGTTGCCGCAATTCTCCAACTCATGTACAAAACAGCCCTAATTTTAATAGGAGCTAAGTGGCATGAATTTAATTGTACGTCAGGTAACTTTAGGTGATGCTGAAGGCATTACAAACGTCCTCAATCCCATCATTATTGAAGGTTTATACACTGTATTAGATACGCCTTTCACACCTGAAGAAGAAAAAGAGTTCATTACTCATTTCCCAGAACGGGGCGTGTTTACAGTCGCTTTATCCGAAAATAGCTCACAAGTCATTGGTTTCCAAAATATCGAGCCCTTTGCACAATATACAAAAGCTTTTGACCATGTTGGCATAATTGGTACGTTTGTTAGTGACGGTGTTCGTGGCCAAGGTGTGTCTAAACAGCTTTTCAAATCGACATTCGAAGCAGCCAAACAAAAGGGTTACGAAAAACTATTTGCGTACGTTCGCAGCGATAATGAGCGAGCGTTATCAGCCTATCTCAAACAAGGCTTCGAAATCGTAGGGACCGCGAAGAAGCATGCAAAAGTTCGTGGGAAATACGTAGACGAAGTCCTCATTGAGAAGTTTTTGTAGGTGTTAAGTCGCTAAACACTAAGCACGCATATAAGAACATTTGAACCAAGACTCAATTTCCGTCGTAACAATGTCTTTTCTAAAATAGGTTATTTGAAATGAAACTGACCTCGGAAACTGAGTCAAGAATAATAGAAATGGCATGGGAAGACCGCACCCCATTTGAGGCTATCGAATTTCAATTTGGTTTGAATGAATCCGACGTGATTCAGTTTATGCGTAGCCGGCTCAAATCAAGTAGCTTTAAATTGTGGCGTAAAAGGGTTTCGGGGCGCAATACAAAACACAACAAGCTACGAAACTCAGACATCATTAGAGGTTATTGCCCAACTCAATATAAGCCGCGATAGCGAACTGCACTTGGCATAAATTTTTATTACGAATCGCAACATTTATCGCCCTACCTTTGAACCAACTTCATGATTGGAGGGGAATAGTCACCACTTAATTCAACCTAGGTGTTTCAGGGCGATAATAAATTCAATGGGAGTCATATTAACATCCTCAGACGCCATCAAACTAATGATTCCACAGAAAAGATTGATACAAAACGCCCACTAAAAGTAACTCAGATTAAGGCGTCATTTAACCCGTGTATCAATCTCTTTTACCTTCTATTTAGGCACTAGAATCACTAACCTTCTATTTTATCTTTGAAGGCACAGACAAAAAGCTGCATGATTAAAAAGGAAAAATAGCTGATAACGGTTTAACAAGCACTCGGAGCTTGGAGGCAATTTTGAACAAATTACTTATGATATTTGCGTTGGTTTCTTTACCTTGCTTGGCTTCTGCTGATGTTGAAGATCCCTGCAAAGTAAAAGGCGGTGGCGTTATGGCTGGTTATCAGTGTGTAGAAAAGAAGATGGAGTCTGCAGATAAAGAGCTTAACGAAAGTTACAAGGAAGCAATCGCTAGAATAGGTGAGGAAGAAAAAGCACTAAGGAAAACATGGTCTCAGACCGAACTGGTAGAGCCATTTCGAAAGGCCCAAAGAGCTTGGCTAAAATACAGAGACGCCGAATGTGAATTTACGGGCCTGTCTTCCACACCCTCACCCTGGCAAGGTGTCCAGATTGAAGAGTGTAAGTTAAGAATGACGTTAGAACGCGTCGAGTACTTCAATGGAGTATACGTAGGCTAAACGGATTACATCTAACAAAGCACTTCAATAAGATTCGCAACTCTTGGCAATTTCAGTTTAAATGTACTCAGTGTTTAAGATGCAAACGTTCAGGTCGAGTGGTCGCTCCGCTTACTACTTAACCCTGCGTTGTGCGTAAAGCTAATATGGGTGTGAAATAATTATGGAAAAAGACGATTTAGTTGGGCTAGTAGTTAAGTATTTCGAGAAAATAGATGCCGGTGATCCTAGCTATCTGGATCTATTCTCAGAGGATGTTGATTTTTTCTTTCCTAAATTTGGGCAAGCGAAAGGAAAGAGTGCCTTAGTGGAGTTTGGCAATAGGATTGGTAGCTCGTTGATTAATATCTGGCACGACATAGACGGCTTTCAAATAACGACTGCTGGAAACAAGGTCATTGTTGAAGGACAGGAAGGCGGCGTAATGAGTGATGGTACCTCTTGGCCGGACAACAAAGTTTCCACAGGGCGTTTTTGTAGTGTATTTGAGTTTGAAGGAAAAATGATAAGTCGTATGTTTGTGTACGTAGACCCTGACTTCCCGAGTCGAGATTTTGAGAGAATTTCCGTGCTGTCAGGCGAGAGCAACGTGCGACAAACTGTTCAAGCCTGAATACTACCGTTACCGCATAGCATCTTTGTTATGCGGTAGTATTCGTAGTTAAGGTGTGTTGAGGGCTTTGATATCGCTTTACTCACACCTTATCAGTGCGTTAGCCACATTCCCTTACTGATAGAAATGCTACTTTCTTCAATCGTCCTGTATTATGATAATGAAAAAGATTGCATTAATTTTAAGATTAAAATGAACCAAAAATTTTTTCTAAAACTACTCCCTGTCCCTTTTCTTCTAGCCGGTTGCCAGTCTACGCAAAGCCAGCTACAGCCTATACCTGAAAACGTATTATCAAACCTATCGACTCAATGGGCAGTGGTAGAGGCCTGTTTTCATTCCGATGCTTATAGCTTAGAGCAATCGGTAAACTATCGAGAGGCCATTAACTATTCTTTTTCTACTTGGCTAGTCGATCAGTCCGATATCGATCAGTCGGTAAATGAAGCTCGTGTAGCGTTATCAGAATATCAGTCTCAGAATGATGGTTTAGGAACAACATGTAAGGATTGGCACCTACCCCTAGAATCTGGATTGCGAGAAGTTAACAATCATAAGAATCAAGTGGCGATAGACCAACAGCGAGCACATGAAATACATAAAGCAAACGCTTCTAAACCTGTGACGTATTCAACACCAGCATCTACTTCGACTAGTAATGTTGTTCACTGTTACAAATTGGAAGACGTTAGCTTGAATAAGAACATTCAAACCTTTAATGGAATGATATGCCCTATAGGCTGGCTTAAATATTATGGCTATTAATGTATTTGATTAATACAGGACTTAAGAATGAACTCTAAGTTTAATTTTTAGTTCAAGATTGGGTTTCTTGTTTACAATGTAATGTTTCCAGTTGGATTACCGTATTCGAATAGATTGACGAAGTTAATCAATATATGTGTATTGATGCTTACTTTTTATCGAGTTATCTTTGTTTGATAGCCATTAAAACGAGTAAGGAAACAAAGTGACTGTGTTAACAAAAGGCATACACCACGTAGGTTTAACCGTATCTAACCTAGAAGCAAGCGCGAAGTTTTTCACTGAACAATTAGGTTGGAGTGAAGTAAAAAGAAACCCAGACTACCCGGCAATATTTGTGAGTGATGGGCATATCATGCTTACACTATGGGCGGCTAAGGCTGATGCCGCCACTCCATTTGACAGAAAAACGAATATTGGTTTGCATCACTTAGCTTTACTCGTAGAGACTGAGAAGCAACTCGATGAGTTGCGTGATCAATTTATGGCGTCGGGAATCGAAATTGAGTTTGGTCCCGAGCTTGTTAAGACAGGACCCGCAAAACATTTAATGTGTTACGACCCAAGTGGTATTAGGGTTGAGTTTTTCTGGGCGGGCTCGTAAAACAAACATAACAAAGTTTTATAATAGGGATTTGGCACACATGGCATTGTTAGTTTGCACCGCGTTTGGTGTTTAAGGTGCTTAGCAGAAGCTTGTGTATCGAATACCCCCTCCTACTACACATTTTGCGACTTACGAGTAAGTCCAAAAGGATAAATGTTATGTATAAAATCGGCGTTGTTTTATTTGATGATTTCACGGATATCGATTTCTTTCTTATGTATGACTTGCTGGGGCGCACAACCGACAGTTGGACAGTAAGTATACTTGGAACTAAATCTGAACATCATTCCCACCTCGGTATGAAAGTTAAAACAGACGGACACCTTTCTGAGGTGACGAATCAAGATGTCGTTCTTATTACAAGCGGCAAACGGGGTATTCCAGCCGCTTTAAAAGATGCTGAATTTATGTCAGCGTTGAATCTTGATCCAAATAGGCAGCTAATAGGTTCGATTTGTGCGGGATCATTCATCCTCCATGAACTAGGTTTACTAAAAGGCAAGCGATTAACAACAAACCCAGATGCAAAGGATGTTCTACAAAGTATGGGAGGAGATGTTCAGGATCTGCCTCTCGTGATAGACGGTAATGTAGCGACGGCTGGTGGCTGTCTTTCACTGATGTATCTAATTGGTTGGTTAACAGAGCGGCTATTTGACTCAAACAAACGAAAAGCTATACAAAATCAATTGATACCTGCTGGGCAATTAGATCTATTTGAAGAGCTTATTGCCACAACTATTCAATCAGCAGAGTTAGCAAGCTCGGATAACAAGGCGTTAAATAATCATTCATAACATGTGGTGTTTTACATTACGTTAGTTTTAGTGTTTAGGGTAAGTCACACATCAGTCTTGTGTGACTTACCCTTGAACATAACGCCACTTGGGGAAATTAACTTACAGGGAGTAAATCAATTGGTAAAAATGTACGGTTCTGAAGAGACAAGAGCGTTTTGCTGTAATTGTAAAGAAGTAACGCTACATCGGTACGAAAGCTTCTCTAAAGCGCAGGAAAAGACCGAGAAAAAAGCTAAAGGTTTCTTCTCTGGTCTATTTGCAGCAATAATTAGCTCATTAATGGAAGGCGAAGCGACTGGTGACTACAAATGTACAATATGCGGCACCAATCTTCACACGCCAGATAATTTAGATTAGTAGTCAGTGTCTCTAAAGCCACAGCAAGTGGCACGCAACATAATTTATAGACGGCTCTAGTGGGTTTGAAGTGTATGCACCTTATGCATTGCATTTAGGGTTTTGAGGTTGTGTTGCGGATCAGGTAGTGCGCTTTTATCTTTAACAAGGGGCTAACGCAGAGCAAAAACAAGGGACAAGAAAAGAAGTAGTTTTACTTGAATATCAATGAATTACAGACACAAAAAAGCCCACCAAAAGGTGGGCTTTTTTAAAATTTGGTGGGTCCGGGCGAACTCGAATCGCCGACCCCTACCATGTCAAGGTAGTACTCTAACCAACTGAGCTACGGACCCAAATTTTTATGTTCCTAACCATTCAATTCAGAATGGTGCGTCCGAGTGGACTCGAACCACCGACCCCCGCCATGTCAAGGCGATACTCTAACCAGCTGAGCTACGGACGCATTTCTCTGGAACGACGAGGATATTAGCTATAAGCGAACGACGGTGCAAGCACAAATTTACCAACTTTGAACCGTTTGGCGAAAATGTAAACTCAACACGCGTTTTCAGATGATTTTATCGACAAGGACTGAGCCTGCAGGGTTTAAAAGTGTGATCTATATAACTTTTATTATCTCACTTAATTGTCGTAAGGCACTTCACTGAGCATCCAAATCTGTAAGGTTTGCGATACCTTAGGGCAAGTACCGAACAAAATCTGATATTTAGGTTTAAATGGTTCGCCGATATAGGTTGTACGGATCAACTCTCCTGTTTTGACGTCTACTTGAGTGCTCACCCTGCCTTTGAAGTTTTGAAATATGACAAACTGCTCACTGTGGTAAACCATTTGCTCTCGGTAAAACAAGAAATGATCTTGGGGTGTCTCTGTCAATTCACACTCCAGTGGTTTCAAATTAGGTATCGCACTAGCATTCGATGCGATGAACAACGCCGATAAAATCCATCCGTATCGCATATGGCTGCCCTATTCTGCCCTCTTTTTCAAAGTATAGGCCCTGCCTTGATGAATGATACAAAAAAGGCTTTGATCATCTCTAATCAAAGCCCCTTGTTTCTGCTGGTTAATTGTCGTGTTTAGTCGTCCGCCTCAAACACAACGTTATAATTTTCGGTGTACGTACAATTCGGCTGACGGCTACAAGTAAAGAAACGTCTCCCTTTGAACTCACCTTGGCTTGCGGTTTTAATGATCATCGGACTGCCGCATTTTTTACAAAAACGCACTTCTTTATCGGGCTCAATCAAATCAATGTGTGCCGCAAGCAAACGACGTAATCGCCCAACTTGATAACTGTGCTTTATCGAAGCGCCGATTAAAGGCAGGTTGGCCGTCTTACAAACATGAATCAATAACTTTTGTCTTTCTATCTTACCCTTGTTTAGCTCCTGCCCATTATCCAATTCAACGATAACGCGCGGCTCTAGTGTCCTTGGGTCACAAATAACGTAATCAAAATAGCTTCGAGATATACGATTGTTCGCGACAAAAAACTGCTTCTTATTTTTGATTTCTTTTGGCGTAACCAAACTGGACATGTTTACTTTCGCGAATACTACGGCATGCTCCCCTACCGCCGCTCTTAACGCATTATAGAACGCACCCTCTTGACCTCTGAGCAGAGGGCCTTTCGAGCGATAAGGATAATCACGCGTGTCATCGTGCTTAATCACGTACTTTTGAATAACAAAGAAGAATAAAACCAGAAGAACAACAATGATAAAAATGTTGGTCATAAATAAAGTGCATCCAAAACAACTCGTTGCTCAAAGCGTAAATGGAAATGTTATGCAGAGCAACAAAACCTCGCAATTTTGAGGCGCCACGACGATAGCGAGAAACAGAAAATTTTGCTCACCAATAAAAACGAGCCAATCACACACTTGGATTGGCTCGTTTAAATTTTGTTAATACATTATGTATGCTAAGAATCAACTATTAGCGTCTGGCTGATTCTCTGGCATCGCATCAATAAAAGCTGGCAGTTGATTGCATGACTGCACAACAGCGTTAATGGTTGGATAAAGAGAAGTATCTACACCAAAGCGTTGTGCGTTATAAAATTGTGGTACCAGACAAATATCGACAATAGATGGCGAGCTTGTCAGGCTAAACTTGCAATCACCATTTAGTTTACGATGCTTCTGAAGTTTCTCTTCTAATGCTGTAAAACCTTTGTGGATCCAGTGATGAATCCAAGCGACTTTGCGCTCTGGTTCGCAAGCTAACTCCCCCTCTAAATACTGTAGAACTCTTAAGTTATTCAGGGGATGAATCTCCATTGCAATATCCTGAGCCAAAGCTAGCGCTTGGTATCGAAGCGGCGTTTGCTCGGGGATCACAGTGAAATCCGGGTAGTGTTCTTCTAAGTATTGAATGATCGCCAGTGACTGGGTTAACTGAACCTCCCCATCCACCAGCAAAGGAACCAGTTCAGAAGCGTTTAACTCATGGTACTCGTCACTGTGTTGTTCGCCACCATTGCGCACCAAGTGTACCGATTTTGAATCATACGATAACTCTTTAAGATTCAAGCAAATACGCACACGATACGCCGCCGATGATCGCCAGTATCCGTATAAAATCATGCTATCGCTCATATCGTCTCCCAACCAGCATTGTTAGTGCTTGAGATATTGGCTAACTTGTTGGTCAATCGAGCCGAATATGTTGTTGCCATCCGCATCGAACATTTCCAATCTGATTGAATCTCCAAACGACATGAAGTTAGTCGACGGCTTGCCATCACGAATGGTTTCAATCATGCGAACTTCCGCGATACATGAATAGCCAACGCCACCCTCCTCAATCGAAGTGCCATGTTCGGTGCCTTGCTTATTAGATACCGTGCCAGAACCTATAATTGCCCCAGCAGATAGCGGGCGCGTTTTAGTCGCATGAACAATTAAGTCTGCAAAATCAAACGTCATATCGATACCCGCATTTGGGCGACCAAACGGCTTGTGGTTGTAGGTCGAGACCAATGGTAAATGCACTTTGTTTTCGTACCACGCATCGCCTAGTTCGTCTGGTGTTACTGCCACAGGAGAAAACGCAGAAGAAGGTTTAGATTGGAAAAAACCAAACCCTTTAGCTAATTCTGCGGGAATTAGCCCACGTAGTGAGACATCATTCACCAGCATGATCAAACGAATCGACTCCTGAGCCTCTGCAACACTCGCGCCCATTGGTACGTCACCAGTTACCACAGCCACTTCACCTTCGAAATCAATACCCCATTCATCACTCGCAAACTCGATGTTGTCACAAGGACCAATAAAGGCATCAGAGCCTCCTTGGTACATCAACGGATCCGTCCAAAAACTCTCTGGCATTTCAGCGCCGCGAGCTTTTCGAACCAACTCAACGTGGTTTACGTAAGCACTGCCATCAGCCCACTGATAAGCGCGAGGAAGCGGCGACTCGCAGTAGTGCGCTTCAAACTCTTCATACCCTGCAACCGTGCCATTGTTCAGTGCAACGTATAGCTCTTCCAGTTGCGGTGCTAGCGTATCCCAGTTATCAAGTGCCACCTGCATCGTCGGTGCTAAGTTCATGGGGTGGAAAATTTCTGTCGCTGGTACGCAGCGCGTTAAGTCTTTGCTCACGACCATCAACAAACCGTCACGAGTGCTATTTTTCTTGGTTGCTAATTTCATCCTTGCCTCTTACTTCTCTTGCCAGCTATAGACGTATTCTTTGTTTTCTACTTTTTCCAGCTCATCCGAAAACTGAAGTGCGTGACGCGTATCAATCATGACCGCAACTTCGTCGGTGAAAGTCTTCTTATGCTCTCGCCCTGCTTTGAATGCTTTCGGGTGAGGACCATGCGTAAATCCTGCTGGATGGAATGTCAACATGCCTGCTTCAATGTTGTCACGGCTGAAAAAATCACCTGCATGGTAGAACAAGACTTCGTCATAATCGTCATTGTTGTGGTAGAACGGTACTTTGAGCGCTCCAGGATCACTTTCAATTGGACGAGGAACGAAGGTACACACCACAAATCCTGCTCCTACAAATGTAGTATGTGCAGAAGGCGGTAAATGGTAACGATGTGACATAAGTGGACGAATATCACGCCAGTTCACTTTTACTACCGCCAAATCACCATGCCACCCAATCGCATCCAACGGGTTGAATGGGTAAGTGATAACACTGACTTTATCGTGGCGTTTCACCTGAACCTGTGTTTGATTTTCAGAATATTGAGCACGGAACTGATCGTTGATCGACGGCGTTTCTAGAACCGCCGGATCAAACACCGCGTGGTTTCCAACCATGCCTTTTTCGGGCAATGTATAAGCCGCATCGGTGTTTTCGATCATCAGAATGAACATCGGCTCGCTTGGCTCTAAACGCCAGCTCGTTGAGCGCGGGATCATGACATAATCCCCTTCGCTCACTTTCAAATGACCATAATCACAGTAGAGATCTGCCGTACCTTGGTGGATGAATAGCAGTTCGTCGCCATCTGCATTTCTCACCAAGAAGTCCATTTTTTCATCCATACGCCAGACACGAACTTTACAATTCGTGTTGTGTAATAGATGTGGGACTGCCCAAGGGGTAATATGGCTGGCTTTCTCGACTAGATTAAAATCAAATGCTCGTGGACGTAGCTCGCCTTCCCACTCAGACCACTCCGTTGGGGCATGTTGATGATGAAAATGTGTTGCGGGGCCGAAGAAGCCACTTCGACCTGCCTCACGTTCATAAATTGCCTCTTCCGGGAAGTCAGCATGCGCTTGTTTAGAGCACACTCCCTCCCGTTGAGGGAATGTGATCCATTTATGCATCGCTCAATACTCCTCGGCGAATTTGGTCTTCTTCTATCGATTCAAACAACGCTTTGAAGTTACCCTCGCCAAAGCCTTCATTGCCTTTACGTTGGATGATTTCGAAGAACACAGGGCCGATAACGGTTTGAGTAAAGATTTGTAGCAAGATGCCATCTTTCGTTGGCGCACCATCAATAAGAATCTGCAAATCACGAAGCTTGCTTACATCTTCGCCGTGGCCTTCAACACGCTGATCGACTTTCTCGTAATAAGTATCTGGCGTTGGCATAAAGTCCATGCCTCGCTCACGCAAGGTTTTGACCGTTTCGTAGATGTCGTCAGTGGTCAATGCGATGTGTTGAATACCTTCGCCATTGTATTCACGGATAAACTCTTCAATCTGTGATTTATCATCTGACGACTCATTGATAGGAATTCGGATTTTGCCGCAAGGTGCGGTCATCGCACGGCTGACAAGACCAGTCAGCTTACCTTCGATATCGAAATAACGAATTTCGCGGAAGTTACCAATGCGCTCATAGAAACCTGACCAGACATCCATGTTGCCTTGCTTAACGTTGTGCGTTAAGTGGTCGATTTCGTAAAGACCAACATTCGCTTTTGATAAACGCTCATCAGCATCATCATAAAAACGAAAATCGACATCATAAATGCTCTGCTTTCCATAACGATCGACAAAATAAAGCAAGCTTTCACCGATGCCATAAATAGCAGGAATGCTAAGCTCCATCGGCCCAATTTCCGTTTTATATTCTTTACCGCCATTCTCTAACGCATGCGCCAGAGCAACGGTGGCGTCTTTCACACGAAATGCCATGCCACAAACCGACGGACCGTGAACTTTGGCGAATCCCTCAGCTTGGCTATGCGGCTGCGCATTCATAATAAAGCTAATGTCACCTTGTCGATATAACCACGCTTCTTTTGAGCGATGCTTTGCAATCTCCGCAAAACCTAACGATATAAACAGATCTTTAAGCTGTTGAATGCCTTTGTTGTCAGCAGCGGTATATTCAACAAACTCAAATCCGTCTGTTCCTAGTGGGTTATATGCATCAACCATGACTTTCTCCTTGTCTCAGTAGCTTTTGTTTGGACTTATTTTTCTAACTTGGCGCAGGTCTTGAGAAATTGGAATACGTGGGGAGAAATCTTTATCTTGGCGATTTTTACGCATAATTGTAAAACATATGTTACACATAGCGAGCACATCGAACCCACTTTCGTAAACATCAAACAAACTGCTTATTTTCAATATATTAGATTGATATTTTCGGCTTTACGCCACCACATAAAATGTAAACAAGTTGTTACTTTGGCATTTTATCTTGGCAACATAGCTCAAAAAGCAAAAGGGGATGGAAAGTCTATTGCACCCTATCTCTATCCGATTTATTCATTTGATCCTGCAAAACATCAAAAGTAATGTTTCGTGACGCTTCATACAGTTCGAAAGGCTCATCGGTCAGAATCGTGTCATGGATACCCCTTTATTGATTCACCTCAGTTTTATTCAAAAGTAACTGTGCCATAAGTGGTGCTCTGTTCCCTATCGAGCCGAGCCACAAGGCTTCACGCTCGATCAGAAAAAGAGACATCTAATGACACACATCAATCAAGAACGCTTAGTTGAACACTTTTGCCAACTAGTACGTATCGACAGCGAATCAAAAAACGAAAAACAAATTGCAGAAACACTGGCAGAACAGCTAGGCGAGCTAGGCTTTACCGTACGCAAACTTCCAGTACCTGAGCACATTTCTAACGGTTTTAACGTGTACGCCCGTTTAGACGGCAAAAAAGACGGCTCTATTCTCATGAGCTGTCATATGGATACGGTCACTCCAGGTATTGGCATTGAGCCAATCATCGAAGACGGCATTATCCGTTCAAAAGGCAATACGATTCTCGGTGGCGATGATAAATCTGGTATTGCTGCCATCATGGAAGCCGTTCGTTGTATTCAAGCGGAAAACCGTGAGCACAAAACGTTAGAACTTGCTTTCACCGTGTATGAAGAAGGCGGTTTATTCGGTTCACAATACTTCGATATGTCACACGTCACTTCAACGGAAGCAATCGTGTTAGATACGGGTGGCCCTATTGGCACCATTGTGACCGCAGCCCCAGGCCAGCAAAAAATCATGGCAAAAATCAAAGGTCGACCAGCACACGCAGGGCTTGCGCCAGAAGAAGGCATCAGTGCGATCATGGTGGCGGCTGATGCTATCAACCAAATGAAGCTACTTCGCATCGACGAAGAAACGACAGCCAACATCGGTGTAGTGAATGGCGGTCAGGCCACAAACATTGTTATGCCTGAATTAAAAATCGTGGCAGAAGCCCGCTCCCTGAATGGCGATAAACTAGATGCTCAGGTCAATCATATGATCTCAACATTAGAGTCTGTCTGTGAAAAACACGGTGCAGAAGTCGAAATTGAATCTAGCCGAGCCTACGACGCTTTTGTTATTGAAGAAAACCACCCACACGTAAACGCTATAAAAGCAGCGTTTTCAGAGTTGGGAATTGACGCCTTCACAAAAGGCACTGGCGGCGGTAGCGATGCCAACAACTTTAACAAGAAAGGTCTCACAACGGTCAACCTTTCAACTGGCATGGCAAAAGTACACACGACAGAAGAGTTTATCGCGGTAAGTGATATGGTCAAAATCACTGAGTTCGTGAAACATTTCCTAGTCAGTTAACGTCGTGCCTTTTGAAGGGCAGACTGACTATCTTCCCCTTCTTGCCTGTGCTTGAAGGGGATTTTAATTTGTATCGAAGCAAAATTACTTCCCGTCATGCCAACTTGATATCAGATCTTCAAAGAAATTCCCCTAGCTCACTTTTTGAGACCAGACAGCTCAACACCTGACACCCTGTTACAGTAATGTTAAAACTCGATTGTGTAGACAATTTATACAATATACATTTTTGGCATCTTTCAGGATGAAAAGAGTGAGACAAGGATGAAATTACCTAAGTTGCTTTTATTAGCGTCGATGATGAGTCCAATACTGGCAACATCAAGCTATGCCGCACCGTATCCCGCAGGTGTGACCCTCGATGAGATACAAGAAATTACGCTAAACAATGGAGCTGAAGTTACTTCTATTGACCCAGCCAAGCAAGCCGCAGAGCCCGCTTTTAATCTCGGTCGAGACCTGTTTGAAGGTCTGGTCATTCAAGATAAGCAAGGTAAAACCATTCCTGGTGTTGCTGAGTCTTGGTCAGTCAATGACAACAATACGGTTTATACCTTCCACTTACGTGATGCAAAATGGTCAAATGGCGAAACGGTCACTGCACAAGATTTTGTCTACAGCTGGCAACGCTTACTGAATCCAAGCACTGCTTCACCCTACGCTTGGTTTGCGGCCATTCCAAATATCGAAAACTCGCAAGCGATTATGAAGGGCGAAGCCGAACCCGAGTCCTTGGGCGTGAAGGCGCTGGATGAAAAAACATTCCAGGTAACACTCGAAGAGCCTATTCCCTTCTTTACGAAACTATTAAGTCATCCAGTGCTTGCCCCCGTTCACAAAGCGACCGTTGAAAAACATGGCAACCGTTGGACCCAGCCTGAGCATATCGTTACAAATGGTGCGTTTACTGTCTCTGAATGGAAAGTTAACGAAAAACTGGTGATGGTTAAAAACCCACATTACTGGGACGCAAGCAATGTAGTGCTGGAAAAAGTCACCTGGCTACCAATTGGTGATGCAAACGTAGTGCTAAACCGCTACCTAGCCGGTGAGATAGACCAAGCGGTTTCCATTCCTGCCGCTCAGAAGAAAAAGTTAATTCAACAACGCCCACAAGAAGTGGCAAGCACCAGTGCGTCTCTTGGCTCCACATTCTATTACCTCAACACTCAACAAGGACCAACAAAAGACGTGCGGGTCCGTAAAGCCCTCTCATATGCCATTGACCGTCAACTGTTAACGAGTGCTATCTTGAGAAACGGTGGGGTTCCAATGTATACCCTTGTGCCACCTCAAACAGATGGTTTTAAATCTCACACTCCTGAGTTCGCAACTTGGAACCGTCATAAACGTATCGAAAAAGCGCAGCAATTACTGTCAGAAGCTGGATACGATAAAAGCAATCCGCTTAAGTTGACGTTTACCGTACCAACTTTCTCGATGGACGTAAAAATGGCAACCACCATGGCAGGCATGTGGAAAAGCCGATTGGGTGCGCAAGTCACGATAAAACAGCTAGAACCGAAAGTGTTCTACGCACTTAAAGAGCCGACCGACATTACTCGCGGCGGCTGGACGGCTGACTACAATGAAGCCTCTACATGGTTGGATATCTTCGTTTCTAGTGGCGAGTACAACGATTCTCGTTATAACAACCCGCAATACGACGAGTTAATGGCTCGCTCAAAGACCATGAGCAACCCATCAGAACTGTATCTACAAGCAGAAAGCATGCTGATTGAAGACATGGCCATTATTCCTATTTATCGTCCGGGTAACGATCAATACCTCATCAAGCCTTACGTGGGCGGCTACGAACTGACAAACCCTGAGTCGTCGTACTACCGCAAGAATGTCTATGTAAAAGCCCACTAAAAGCATGTTTTCGGTCTGAGTCGGCAAGTTCAATGTTTACTTGCCGTTCCTCATATCTCTCGGTGGAGAAGGCAACCTGAGCTCAGACCATTTTTTATTCATAACCGTTCGAAGTGATTTCGGATGACCAAAGGATGATGGATCATGATTTGGTACATTGTTAAGCGATTAGCTATCGCTATCCCCACGCTTCTATTCATCGCACTCGTATCATTTTGGCTGATGCACATTGCACCAGGGGGGCCATTTGATATGGAACGGCCTATGCCAGAGGTGGTACGTGCGAATATCGAAGCAAAATTCCATTTGGACCAGCCCTTCCTTACTCAGTTTTGGATTTACATTGGTAATTTCATACAAGGAGATCTCGGTCCGAGCTTCGTTTATCAAGACTTCAGTGTTACACAGCTCGTCGCACAATCATGGCCAGTTTCAGCAGTATTAGGCGTACTCTCCTTTTGTATTTCCGTTCCACTTGGCATGTTGCTTGGCACCATTGCGGCATTGAACCGAAATAGCCGCCTAGATTACGGCCTGATGACACTTTCGATGACTGGAGTTGTGGTGCCGGCCTTCGTTCTTGCTCCAGTTTTAGTCATGATCTTCGCTATTCAGCTCGGCTGGTTCCCTGCTGGTGGTTGGGAAGGAGGAAAGCTGGCTTTTCTTGTTCTTCCCGTGCTCAGCCTGGCGATTGGCTCCATTGCGAGTATTGCACGCGTCATGCGTGGCGCAATGATTGAAACACTCAACCAACCATACATTCGAACGGCAAAGGCCAAAGGTTTGTCCACAACCTACATTTTATTCCATCACGCTTTGCGACCATCCCTGATTCCCGTCGTTGCGATGCTCGGCCCTGCGTTTGTGTCTGTCGTGACAGGCTCGGTAATTATCGACATTTTCTTTGGTACAGGTGGCATGGGACAACACTTTGTGTCTGGGGCTCTCAACCGCGACTACGGCCTAGTAATGGGCATTACTCTGATTGTCGCTTCACTCACTATCTTCTTTAACCTTGTGGTCGACTTGCTATATACGATTATCGACCCTCGTATACGCGTTTAGGAGTCCGGCATGTTAACGATCAAAAAACTGGATACACAAGCTCTTCAAGATCAAGTCGTCGACAATATTGAAGCCGTCGAAGGTCGCAGTCTTTGGCAGGATGCATGGACTCGATTTCGTAAAAACAGAGCCGCGATGACATCAGTGTATGTTTTGGCGTTCATTACCTTATGCATCACCTTCGGCCCCTCTCTTGCCGCTTTTGGCCATGATGAAATTGACTGGGAAGTGCTCATCGATCCATACGAGCTAGGGAAACCTTCACTGAGCAGTGGCCATTACTTTGGTACCGATGATCTCGGGCAAGATGTCTTTGCTCGCACGATGCAAGGCGGCAGGCTCTCTATTTTGGTGGGTTTTGTCGGCGCCTTAGTCGCCGTTGTTATTGGTACGATTTGGGGAAGTATTTCCGGCTATCTTGGTGGCGTTGTCGACAGCGTAATGATGCGCATTATTGAGGTGCTCGATTCGGTGCCATTTATGTTTATGGTTATCCTGTTTGTTACCCTTTTTGGCAACAACATCTACCTGATTTTTATCGTGATCGGAATGGTATCTTGGCTGGGCATTGCCCGTGTTGTACGTGGTGTCACCTTCGGTCTAAAAAAGCGAGAGTTCATCGAAGCCGCACACTCTATTGGGGTTTCTAAATTGACAATTGTCCGACGCCATGTTCTGCCTAATGTTCTTGGGATCGTGATGGTTTACTCCTCCTTAATGGTACCAGGATTCATTATGTTCGAATCGTTTTTAAGCTTCTTAGGGCTTGGTGTTCAACCACCAGACACGAGCTGGGGAATACTAATCTCCGAAGGCGCAAAAACGATTGACGTTGCATTGTGGATGCTGCTTTTTCCCTCTCTGTTTTTAGTTGCCACCCTCTTTTGTTTTAACTTCATCGGCGATGGCTTGCGTGATGCTCTTGACCCGAAAGACCGATAAGGACAAACCCATGCTATCTATTGAAAACATGAACGTGCGCTTCGATACGCCAGATGGGCAAGTGCAAGCGGTCAGTAATCTCTCCTACTCGATTAAAGCGGGCGAAACTCTTGGGATTGTTGGGGAATCAGGTTCGGGAAAAAGCCAGTCTGTTTTCGCATTAATGGGGTTAACCGCGGACAACGGCGCCGTGTCTGGCAGCGCGATGTTCCACGGTGATGATTTACTCGCGATGTCTAAAAAGCAGCTCAACCGCATCCGTGCAGAGAAAATCGGAATGATCTTTCAAGATCCGATGACGTCACTCAATCCATTCATGAAAATTGGCAAACAGCTTTGTGAAGTTCTCATGATTCATAAAGGAATGAGCCGAAAACAAGCAAAAATTGAATCGATTCACATGTTAGATGCGGTGCGTATTCCCTCTCCCGAAACTCGGATGAATCAATACCCTCACGAGCTATCTGGCGGAATGCGTCAGCGAATCATGATAGCGATGGCGTTGTTGTGTAAGCCCGAGTTGTTAATTGCCGACGAACCAACCACCGCATTAGATGTAACCGTTCAGGCTCAAATTTTGACGCTATTACGAGACTTACAACAAGAGTTCAACACCGCAATTTTACTGATCACTCACGATATGGGCGTCGTCGCCGAGATGTGTGATCGCGTATTGGTCATGTATGGTGGTCAAAAAATGGAGCAATCCGATACCGAGACATTGTTCGCTCAACCTGCTCACCCCTATACTCAAGGCCTGCTAAAGGCTATTCCTTCTATCACTGAAGATATGCCACGTTTACCAACCATCCCAGGTAACCCACCAAGTGCGTTGATTAACCATCAAGGGTGTCCGTTTAGAGAGCGGTGCGAGCATCGAGAGACGCGTTGCCAATACGAAACCCCACGGTTTTCCCCATTGAACACGAGCCAGTCCATTGCCTGTCACGTTAACGCACCCAGTGTTATCACTCCTATTCAAATAAAAGCTTAAGGAGGCGTTATGAATAAAAAAGAAGTCCTCATGTCTGCTCGTGATTTAAACGTCCACTTTCCTGTGTCGCGTCACCTTATTCCAAGTCGACGTAAAATCGTGAAAGCGGTCAATGGTATCGACTTAGATGTTTATAGAGGTGAAACACTTGGCATTGTGGGGGAATCAGGCTGCGGAAAATCAACGCTTGCACGCGCCTTACTTCGCTTAATTGAACCTACACATGGCGAGTTGACTTGGAAAGGCCAAGACATGCTCGGGTTTAGTAAAAAAGACCTTTCCTCTCGACGTAGAGAATTTCAGATGGTGTTTCAGGACCCATCCGCTTGTTTGAATCCGAGATTAACCATCTCAGAATGCATCGCCGAACCACTGCTCACCCACGAGCCACAACTTAAACGGGCAGAGGTAGAAAAGCGTGTCATCGCTATGATGGATAAAGTGGGTCTCTTGGCGAGCCAGCGAAACCGCTATCCACATGAATTTTCCGGAGGTCAATGCCAGCGTGTGGGCATTGCCAGAGCATTAATTCTCAATCCAGATTTGGTCGTGTGTGATGAACCCGTTAGTGCGCTAGATGTCTCCATACAAGCTCAGGTCATCAATCTTCTAGATGACCTTAAACAAGAAATGGGGTTAACACTGGTGATGATTGCGCATGACTTAAGCGTGGTGCGCCATATCAGCGACCGCGTTATGGTGATGTATCTTGGTAAACCTATGGAAGTAGGACGTTACGATAAAGTATTTGATGATGCACAACACCCCTACACCAAAGCACTGTTATCTGCTGTCCCGATAGCTAATCCGCAATTAGCACGTGACCGTGAAATACAACTATTGCCCGGCGATCTTCCTTCTCCACTTAACCCACCTAGCAGTTGTGTTTTTCGTACTCGATGCCCAGAAGCCACAGAAATATGCGGGCAACAGAACCCAATAAAAACAGGCTCGGAGCAGCATCATATCTATTGCTCAAATATGACTTTAGGAACCATTTAATGAACAATACTAACTCAGTAAACCAACGCCTTACGTTATTGCGTGAGGCAATGTCCTTTCACAACGTGTCTGCATATATCGTGACCAACAATGACCCACATAACAGTGAATACTCAGCGGATCATTGGTTAGCGCGAAGCTGGATTTCAGGTTTTACCGGTTCTGCAGGCGATGTCGTCATTACCCAACAAGGTGGTGGCCTGTGGACTGATGGTCGTTACTATATTCAAGCTGAAGAACAGTTACACGGCACAGGACTTGAACTGTTTAAAGCCAAACAACCAGAAACGCCGACAATTGCCAAATGGCTGGCTACCACGCTCCCAGAAAACAGTATTGTCGCGGTTGACGGGCGCGCCATCAGTTTCGCTTTTTATCAAGGCCTCAAACAAGCCTTTGAAGCGAAAAACATTAAGATCATTCTCGACCTAGATTTGCTCACACCGATTTGGCTTGAAAGACCACCTCGCCCAAGTGCACCCGTATTCGAGCACCCCACCGCTTTTGCTGGCGTTGACACTGAAAATAAGTTAGCGAGAATCCGTTCTTGGTTAACCGAGAACCAAGTAGATAGCTTATTAGTGTCAACGCTAGATGATGTCATGTGGACAATGAATATTCGAGGTGGTGATACGAATTACTGCCCAGTTTCTGAAGCCTATCTAGTCGTAGAGCAATCACTTGCGACACTGTTTATTGATAAAGCCAAACTGCCTCAAGACGTTGAAAGAGCGCTGACCGAGCAGAGTGTACACATTCGCCATTACAACTACGTAAGTCAGTATTTGAATCAGCAATGTGAGGGATTATCGCTCGCTTTTAACCCGACCCACACAGACAGCTTATTGGTGAGTTCGATTGAAGGGAATGTGAATCTAAAGCCAATGGCTTGCCCTGTAACGGCAATGAAGGCCATAAAAAATGCGACCGAGCTAACTAGCCTAGAACAGGCATTAACAGATGATGGTGTGGCAATCGTAAGGTTTATGAACTGGCTCGAAGAGCAAGTTCCAAGCGGACTCGTTACAGAATTGTCTGCTGAGGCACAACTGAATCACTATCGCCGTCAAACCCGACATTATGTGAGTGACAGTTTCCGCACTATCGCAGGCTTCGCAGCTCACGGGGCAAAAATGCATTATGCCGCCGATGAAGAAAGCAATGCGGCAGTCAATGAAAGCAACTTCTTTCTCGTCGATTCTGGTGGCCAATACCTTGGCGGGACAACAGACATCACCCGTACTTTCCACTTCGGGTCACCGACCATTAAGCAGCGCAAAGATTATACTTTGGTGCTCAAAGCGGTCATCCGACTGACTCAGACTCGATTCATGAAAGGCTCTACGGGTGCCAATCTTGATATCATGGCGCGTGGCGTCTTATGGCAACATGGTATTGATTACAAGTGCGGCACTGGACACGGCGTGGGCATTTGCTTGAATGTTCACGAAGGCCCACAAAATTTCTCGCAAAGCCACCATGAGGTTGAGCTAAAACCGGGTATGGTCATTACTAATGAACCAGGCGTTTATCGCGAAGGTGAGTACGGGGTAAGAATAGAGAACATTCTTAAAGTTGTAGAAGTAGAACAAAATGAGTTCGGCACGTTCTACGGTTTTGAGACCATCACTCTTGCTCCAATTGCGACCAACGCCCTTGATTTATCAATGCTAGATCAAGCAGAGCTAGACTGGCTCAATCATTACCATTCACGAGTCTATCAAGCACTTAGCCCTTTTCTTGATACGCAAGATAAAAACTGGCTTCAACGCACAACCCAACTTATTGAGAAATAGGATATCAGCAAGCTTTATAACGTTTTCATTTTCACCTCAAACTCCTTGTTTGCCAGCCTTCGGGCTGGTTTTTTTTATAGAGATAACGGCGTGAAAAACAAAAACGCCCCGCAATGTTAGCGAGGCGATCAATTAAATTAAAATGATGCAGTTAAAATGCCCTACTGACGACACTTCTGAGCATCAAAATCAACGACGATGGCGGCATTCTCAAAGTCACCAGAGACTTTAACGTAGCCCCAGTAGTTACTCTGATTTGACAACGTAATACACTCTCCATTACCAATATTATCTGACCACCCGTGACGATTAGTATCATCCGGCCAACCAGAGTTACTGTATTCAAGCTTTAGGTTGCCCGTACCATTCCCCTTCGTTATCGCCAGATTTGAGCTCTCATTCACCGCTGGCACGCTTAGCCAAATGGTTTGTTGATTTGCCAAGCAAACAGGCTCTCCTGCTGTTAGGCGCCCACCGCTTACTTTACTTTGCACCGCGCAGTCTTGTGGCAATGTGTCATTACCGCCCAACGTTGAGATAACAACACTATGAGTGGCGGTTGCCGTCAAGCCTTCACTGTCTGTCACACTTAGACTGACCGAATACTCCCCTTCACTCCCATATTGGTGCGTCGGCTTGGTTTGTGTACTTGTCGAGCCATCACCGAAGTCCCATAAGACGCTGACGATCTTCCCGTTTGGGTCTGTACTGTTTTCACTGCTAAATGTAATGCTTTCACCGACTTTCCCCTTGTTGTTTGCGGTTATGACTGCATTAGGTGCACCATTTGAGACAAGGGCTTGCTGCCACTGCTCAAACTCACTTTGATATAAATTCGCCCATTGGGTGATCGTTGCTTTGTAATTGCTCCAATTCCCTTGGCGTGTTTCCACCAGCATTTGGTTTACGTCATCTTTATGATTTTCAAACATAAAACGTACAGCTAAGTACCCCCAACGATAAATTCGATCGACATCAAACCCATCATAAGTAGTCTCGAAAATCTCACTTAAGGTATATGTCGAGCCGTCTAAAATCGTCTCAAGTGCTGCTTGGTTGTCATTTTCTTGAGCGACATACTCTGCAATGCCTTCACTCCACCACACTATTTTTTCAGTTGGATGACTAAACCCTCCATAGAGATCAAATCGACCATCTAAGTAATGCACGTATTCGTGCTCTAAGTTCCAGACAAAGTGATCCGCGTTCGCATAAGAGGCTTCATAAGCAATAAAGTTGGGAATATTCCCCGGCTGGGAAGGATCGCCCTCCAAGTACATACCGCCATTGTCAGTACTAATATCGAAAATTGGCCCTGCGTACTTACCATAATCGGTGCTTGAATCGAAGATATTGACTTGGAGCTGAGTGTTGTGGTCATCTTTTACTGGCTGTTCACCAGTTTCTAATGACTGATGAAAGTAACCCTCTTCGTAACCCATTTTAGAACATGCGGCCGCGTGTTGCTCTTGCGTCATATTCTGGGACAATATTCGAATTGTTGGACTACAAGTATAAGTTTGCGATAGCACTAAGCCTTTTAGCTCAGTTTCGAAATTACAAATTCCGAACTCACTACAATCTGCGTAATATGAGGCGGTGTCCGCCGCCGCAAGCCAAACCGCGTCACCCCGACCATACATTTCATACTGTTCAAAGATTCGACTCAGCTGACTCTTCACCACAGAACTCGCGTTACCCGCATACTTGGTCAAACGCCCGAGCTCTCGCCCCGCATTCGCGGCCATAAACTCATCTTCAGCACCGATTGATGACGCCCTTAGAGCGAAATCGCCTAAAGCTTTGGCAAGGTCCATTTGATTGCCAATTATTTGCACAAATTGCTCGTTCCACTGCCCACCAAACAAAATAGTAAAAACACCGTTAACCGCATTGCGCATATACCAGTGCTGGGCGTATTGATCATTCCAACGAGTAAGCCACTGGGTCACTTGTGGTAAGTACGCGTGCTGCAAGCCCGCACTATCCATAGTGATGATGACTTCACTAAGCACTTTGCCGTGACGATCGCTGTTCTCGTAGAAGTTTGCGTTGTTAACAAACGCATCCACTGATTCTTTCACCGCTGGTGTGACCCATTCAATAAATGAGATGTTGTCATTGTAAAACTCGGCGTAATAACCCGCGCGCAAGTATAAGAACAACGTTTCTAGTTCATCGCTCCCGCCACCTGTATACCCCTTCGCCAATGTCGTAGTACGCTTCGCAATGTTGTACATATGATCGGAGCTAAATACCGACTCTTGAATCCGACTTTCAGCAGAGAATAGCTGGTTCACACACGTCGCGCCCTGACTTAAAATTTCGCCGATCAATTGGTTACTGCTTTCGGTAACCAATGCTTCCAAATCACAAGCAGTGCTCGACTCATCAAGACTTTCAAGTGACTGTACTCGAGTTGCCTTGGAGGGCTGAATAGGGAGAGTTGCGGTTGGTTGGTATTCAACTCGATTGGATTCAACACCGTGTGTATGAGCCGAATGTGCATGTTGCTCTGTAACTTGAGAAACTGGCTCGCTTAACGCAAATACGCCAGTGCTGGTTAATGTTGTCGCAATCGCGACACTCAAAGTCTTCAGTTCCATCTAATTTCTTCTATATTGAGTTTTCCTTAGATGCATTACGTCTTTTGCATCGCCACTGCCCTTATTACTGCAAGAGCATCTCCATATAATCTACTCGCAAGATAAGAAGAAACATTTTGTTAACAAATAGATGTGGCGGTATCAGTTTTTGGTACCAGAAGGAACACGGAGTGAGCTTTTAAAATTCGTATTTGTTAAAAAATAGAGATGATCTAGAGAAGAAACGTGTAGTTAAACGGGTATACCCAGCACGTTAAATGGCTAGGTATACTCCAAAGTGGGTCGGTAAAAATTCGCGAATCAAAGCCCCTGCAGAAGGAATCGGGCAATGGGCGAATACTTTGTAGGTTCTAGGCTGCTTTGTGGTCGAAGAGTGCGGTAATTTGCTCTTTTAACGCGTGCAAAAATTCGGTATTTGGTGTGTTTTCAAGGTACATTTCATACTCTTTAGAGTTATAAAAGTACTCATGTGCAGATGCGTTAAGGATCTTACTAAAAGATAGTGTTTCCAACTCGTCTTCAAGGGAACGACTGCTCAGTTCACCATATCCTAAACCGCTATCCTCAGCGAATTGGGACTCTATGTTGCTGACATATAAAGCACAATCCTTAATACAGAACTCGACATTACTTATACGTTGCTCGATGTCTTTGAGCTGATCACTGTTCCATTTAGACTTCTCTTGCTCAAGCTTATCAATAAGCCCACTTTCACGAAGCCTTGAATTGTTATCTTTAATTCTTAGTAGCTCATCAAGCACTTTATTAAACTCAGTTTCAGCTCTAAGTCTTAAGATTTCCAAATCCTTGGAGAACAGCTTTGCTTTAAGTTCACTCGCTTGGTACAAGCCAGAGATAGCAGCATTTCTTTTAACTCCAAACATAAAAACCCACCCAAAAGATACTTATTAAAAAGTAGCACACAAAAAGCCAGATAGAAGACGCAAGGTTTTCGTCATTAGGCTACATTCTACGAACGACACTCGATTGTAGCGCAATAAACAGAATTTTCATCACCATGAAACACATACTATTTGAATGAAAATCACACAGTTACTTTGATAAAAGTATTTATTTCAGAAAGAGTAAGACGTAAGTATGTGATGATGTATATTGACGCTTCAAAACAAAAAACGCCCACACTCTACTACCCAAGTCAAACACTAATGTCAGAAACTGGACAAATCACTCACTATTTACAGTAATAAGAAGTCACTGTTTCATTGAAAATCAAAGTGTCAACATAAAGATGGGAAGTAACCGAATCATAGACGGCATCGCTGATGAAACGTTAGAATGCCACTACTTTAATAATCTTCCATAATATTTATGACAGACGCTGATATTGAGCTACAACATCTTTGGTTAGAAGTCCAAGCCGAACGCTGGCAAAACCTGCCACGCTTTTTATTCAGTTACTACTGCTACAAGCACAACCTTGTCAGTAAAACCAACAAAGTTTGTTGGGAGACGGCACGTGCAAGACTGCCCGCTTCAACATCAATAAAAGAGCGAAAAAAGGCGGTGGTTGAACCGTTAGTCTCTGAGGAAACCGTCGTTGGGTTATTGAAATCCATCAGCAAAGATGGGGAAATGACGTTTAACGTGATGGTAACCACACTTAATGCGTTTTTGCACTATGTTGTGATTAGCAAGGAAGAGAAAGCCCGACTTAAACCAAACATGCCAGCTAGTTGGTATCAGCGATCAAACAAGTCGCCTTTGGCACGTTTCGAGCAGGCTGGCATTAATCTACAGGAGTGACATGTCAGTCATCGCTGATGATAAACACAAAAGACAAGCGCCTACAATGAGGCGCATTTGGTCAAAAATTGAGGAGCACCTAAACAAAAGTGCGTAGCGAGCAACAAAGAAAAAGTTTGGTTATTCTTGAATGCCTCGAATGCGTACATTACGCCTACGTAGAACTTCTAAAGTCACGAGCAAACACACCGACATAAAAATCAGCAACGTAGCGACCGCCAATATAGTCGGACTGATTTGCTCTCGAATTCCTGACCACATCTGCCTAGGAACGGTTTTTTGTTCTGCCCCAGTCAGGAATAACGCCACCACAACCTCGTCGAACGAAGTGCCAAAAGCAAACAAGCCGCCAGAAATCATCCCCGGACGAATCAGAGGAAAGGTAATGTGTCTGAAAGTATAAACAGGGTTTGCTCCTAAGCTAGCCGCCGCTTTTACCAAGCTATGGTCAAAGCCGCTTAACGTCGCAGTAACGGTAATGACGACAAAAGGCGTACCTAACGCAGCGTGTGCCAAAATGACGCCTAAATAAGTTTGTGATAAGCCAAGGCGTGTGTAGAAAAAGTACATCGCAGCAGCAGAGATAATGACTGGTACGATCATGGGCGAGATCAACAGCGCCATAATCGTATTGCGAAAAGGCAAGTTACTACTTGCTAAACCCAACGCCGCCAGAGTTCCCAGCCCTGTTGCAACGAGTGTCGCCATAAAAGCAATGAACGTGCTATTTTTCAGCGCCAACAGCCACTGATCACTAGTAAACATTTCTTGATACCAGCGAGTAGAATACGCTGCAGAGTCAAGGTTTAACATCCCCTCGGTAAAAGTAAAGTAAGGCGTTGCATTAAACGATAACGGGATGATGGTCAGAATTGGAGCGATTAAAAAGAACAGCACCACCCCACAAAAAGCTAAGTAACCTGCGTAAGCAACTCGCTCTACTTTTGATGCATAGTTTGGTAATGCCATGGTTATCCCCCTACCTTAAGGTTGTTAATGCCAACCACACGGTTGAACATATAAAACAGAACCAGTACAACGAACAAAAGCAGTCCACCCAATGCGCCAGCCATCCCCCAGTTCAGTGATGTCTGCATATGATAGGCAATCATATTGGAGATCATCTGTCCGCTTCTTCCACCAACCAAAGCGGGCGTAATGTAGAAACCAATAGAAAGAATGAAAGTGAGCAAGGCCCCCGCACCTATCCCAGGTAACGTAAGCGGCATATAAATTTTCATGAACGCAATGAAAGGCGTCGCGCCTAGAGAACGAGCGGCACGGAAATAAGTTGGGCTAATTCCTTTCATTACACTATACAGAGGCAGGATCATAAACGGCAACAGAATGTGAACCATAGACACCACCGTTCCGAAGGTATTGTGAATCATCTGAATTCGCTCAGAAGTAAAACCCGACCAAATAAGGAGATCATTAATGACCCCTTGGTTTTGCAGCAGAACAATCCAAGACGTGGTTCTGACTAATAATGATGTCCAAAATGGCAGCAGCACAATAATTAAAAGTAAGTTCGCGCGCTTATCAGGTAAATTGGCAAGCAGGTAAGCAACGGGGTACGCCATCACCAAACAAATTAAGGTGATTGAGATAGACATCCAAAAAGTTTTAAAGAAAAGGTCGACGTATATTTGGCGTTTTTCTGGTTGGGGCTCAATGTCTCCAAACTCATTCACTTGCAAGTCTAGCGCTGCAAGATAATGACTGAATGTTAATGCGCCACTAAGATTCTTAAACGCCGCCCAATATTTAGGATTAGCCCAACGCTTATCCAGCTTAGCTAGCTGTGTCACCGAGATCGGCAGCGACGTCAACCGAGACAACTTTCTGCCGGTTTTCATGAGTAAACTGCGCATACCAGACTCTTCAATATTCATCCGGTTGGCTATTTTCGGTAGCTCTTTGCTTTGATAAAGCGCAAGTACCTCAACAGAGAATGCCTCAATGACTTCTTGATGAGGCTGACCTTGATAATCCCAACTTTCTAAAGCTTGAATAGTTTGTGGGAGTGACTGGGATATTTCTCGGTTATCCACGCTTCGAAAAAGCATGTCGAGAATAGGAAAAGCAAACGTAAGCAGAATAAAACACACCAATGGCGTTGTGAGCATAATGGAGCGAAGCTTTTTTCGGCGCTCTGCCTTTTGCAGCTGCGCTTTCAGATTGGTTTCTTGCTCATGAACTTGGCGTTCGATTTCCAATACAGAATCTAATGCGGTTAGCTCTCGACTCATGCTGCTACCTCGCTACTTTGAGTTTGTGTCCCATCAAGAGCATGGCAATCGTCACTTTGCCAACCAATACGACAAATTGAGCCAGGCGTTAACTGCAAGTGTTTACGATTATCGTTAGGTACTTTAACGATGAAGTGACCAACGCTCTCTACTTCGACGACCAGACGATAATGATCACCGTGATAATTCAATTCTCGTAGGACGCCCGAGACTTGGTTCTCACAAGACGCTTTCTCTGGTTGAATAACAATCTTTTCTGGTCGAATGGAAAGTGTTGTTCTCTGCCCTTGCTCAGAGACTCTGACAGGTTTCGCAGTAAATAACTCTTTCCCAACGAGCACTTGGCAATACTTTCCGTTCCACTCTTTGACTAAACCTGAGAGTTGGTTGTTTTCTCCGATAAACTGCGCTACAAACGTATTACTCGGAGATTCATAAAGCTCGGTTGGTGTCGCGAGTTGTTGCACTTCGCCGTGATTAAAAACCGCAATACGGTCGGACATAGTGAGAGCTTCGTCTTGATCGTGCGTCACATACAAAATGGTAATGCCAAGCTTTTCATGCAAATGTTTAATTTCCATCTGCATTTGCTCACGCAGCTGCTTATCTAACGCGCCTAGTGGTTCATCCATCAACACGAGTTTAGGCTCAAACACTAATGCTCGCGCTAACGCAACACGCTGTTGTTGACCACCTGATAACTGCTTCGGGTATCGAGTCGCAACATGCTCAAGCTCGACCATTTCTAATACACTCTGAACTTTGCTTTGAATCGTGTCACTGTCGAGTTTTCGCACCTTTAAAGGAAACGCAAGATTCTCAGCAATGGTCATATGTGGAAACAACGCATAGTTTTGAAACACCATACCGATATCGCGCTTGTGCGGCGCGAGATGATTAACAGGAACGCCATCAATATAAATGTCTCCACCGGTCGCAGTTTCAAAGCCTGCTAGCATCATCAAGCAAGTGGTCTTGCCCGATCCTGACGGCCCCAACATAGTAACAAACTCTCCGGGAGCAATATCTAAGTTGAAGTCTTTCACCACCAAATTCGTGCCATCGTAGGTTTTCTTAACGTGTTGAAAGCTGACATAGTCCTTGTTTTCCGTGCTCATGACTTCCCTCTTCTCATTTTTTGAATATTACGAATGAGTAGAGCGTCAGTTAACGCTCTACTAAACAGCACAATTACAGATTGTATTTGGATAGGTCTAAGCGGGTTTCTAACGCGTGTTCAACCATTTGAATGACTTGTTGACGCTCTTCACCTTGTAAGAGTTGGCGTGGCGCACGAACTTGTTCAGAGCCACGTCCGCAGACTTGCTCGGCCAATTTTATGCACTGAACCAGCGTAGGAATGGTGTCTAAACGCAGTAGGGGTAAGAACCAACGGTAGATCTCTAACGCTTCAGCATAACGACCTTGGCTTGCCAGTTTATAAATCGCAACGGACTCTTCTGGGAATGCGTTGGTTAAACCAGAAATCCAGCCGGTCGCACCTAACACCAATGATTCAAGAGCGATGTCATCAACACCACTGAACACGGTAAAGCGGTCATCAAATTTATTGTAAAGCTCGGTGATACGACGAGTATCAGTGGTCGACTCTTTGATAGCTACAATACTTTCAAACTCAGCCAGTTTCGCCATGATATCGAGGTTTACATCGACACCATAAGCAACCGGGTTGTTGTAAATCATGATTGGCATTTCTGGCGTTGCTTCTGCTAGCGTGCGGTAATATTCGAACGTTTCGCTCTCAGACGTGCGGTAAACCATGGCAGGCATCACCATACAACCATCGATACCAATTTTGTACGCATCCTGCATGTAATCAACAGCTGCTGTGGTAATAGACTCTGCTGTACCAGCAATCAAAGGCACACGGCCATTTACGACTTCTTTTGCCGCTTGCAAAACCTGGCGTTTCTCCTCCGGGTACAACGCGCAGTTCTCACCGACAGTACCCAAGCAGATAATGCCATTCACACCATCTTTAATCTGGTTGTCTATAACGGTTTGCGTTGCGTCTAAGTCAATTGACTGATCTTGACGAAATTGCGTACTGACCGCCGGATAAACACCTTTCCAATCAATTTTCATGAACTACTTTCCTTATATGTATATTGTATGCAATTTAAATGAACGAGCGAAAATGCTCAGACATGGCTATCTATGCCATTTTCTAACAACACCGCCTTTACAGCGGCCAAATCAGCCAAAGCACTGCCAACTGATTTGTATAAAGTAATGACCTCATCGTTTTGACGTCCTGAGATTTGTTGGGCGCAAAGCTGCGGTAATTCCCCTTTGATATCGTCTGACGTGAATACGCCCTCTTGAATTGGAATGAGAAGATCGCCCGCTTCGGCTAATACATTAATACGGCTATCAACATACACCTGTGCTCGTTGCACTGCTTCGGAGTCACATTCACGCTTGTCCAAGTCATGATTACCGACCAAATCAATATGGGTGCCCGGCTGCACGTCTGCGCCATTAAACAAAGGCTCTGCTGATGCAGTAATACAGCTGATGATGTCAACGTGTTTGATAACGTGGTCCACTTTTTCTACGACTGAAACGCGAAACCGACGCTCATCAGGAAGCGACTGATACTCTGAAGATGACACAATGGCATTTACCGTCGCCTCGGCTTTATCTGAGTTACGCCCCCAAATATAAACCTGCTTAAGTGGGCGAACCGCAGCGTATGCCCACGCAAAATAAGGCGCAAGATTGCCCGTTCCGCAGATCAACAGACGATCAGCATCGGGACGCGCCAAATAGTCCGCTGCCAACGCAGAAGCTGCGGCGGTGCGCCAAAACGTTAAAACTTTACCGTCCACGAGTGCGAGCGGCTCACCATCGTTTCGTCTAAAAACAAGCAGCTTAGATGCAAGCGTATCTTTGCCTTGCTCAGGGTTATGCGGGAAATACGTAAAGGCTTTCACCGCAATCAACTCCTGGTTCCAAGCTGGAAGTAGCGCAAACGCCTCGTATTCTCCCTCTTCTAAGGGCATGACTCGGCGTTGAGGTATTGTTGCTGGCCGCGAGTACATTTCACGCATCGTTTCAATAAGAGACTTCATTGTTAAACATTGCGCGACTTGCTGTGCTTCGATGACTTTCATCATTTCTCCGAAAACATAAATACAGTTGAGGAAAGTACGGAACCTCGCTTATGGATGAAAACTCGACCCCATACACAAATTAACGCCTAGTTAAGCAGCCAGGTATTGAACTCTTCATTGAGTTCATCCGCGTAGTCTGACCACCATTCATCGTTAATCAGGAAGGCGGTTTGGAAGTTTTGAGGTGCGGTAGGAAGGTTCGCTAAAATGTCTGGGTTCACCTCCGCCGAAGACGACTTACGCGTAGGCCCATAGGCAACGTACTTAGCTTGATCAGCTAATGGTTTTGTTCCTGAAGAAAAAGCAATGAAGTCCAATGCAAGCTTTGTGTTCTCACTCCCTTTAGGTATCGCCCATCCATTCATGTAACCCATTTGACGGTCCCATATAATCCGAAATGGTTGACCTTCATCCTTACGGGCATTGTGGATTCGGCCGTTAAACGCCGAGGCGATCACCACTTCTTTGTCTGCAAGCATTTGAGGTGGCTGGGCACCTGTTGTCCACCACAGTACTTCTGATTTGATCGTATCCAACTTAGCAAAAGCACGCTCACGCCCCGCTTCGGTTTCGAGCAGGCTGTAGACCTCTTCTGGCTTTACACCATCAGCCAATAGTGCCCACTCAAGATTGCCCTGAGGTTGTTTTTGCAATGCACGTCGACCTGGAAAAGTTTTTAGGTCAAAAAGATCGGTCAACTTGCTTGGCAAAGCCTTACCTTTAAACGCGTCTTCGTTCACCGCTAATACAGTGGACACTACGATGGTATTGATTGCGCACTCGTGAATCGCACCATCAATAAAATCCTCTTGTGCTGGTGTTCCATCTGCGCCCGGAGGCAAAATACTTGGGTTCACTGGTTCTAGTAACCCTTCGGCGCAACCACGAACAATGTCTGGCTTGTCGAGAGAAACCAAATCCCAGCGCACGTTGTTCGCTTCCACCTGTGCTTTAATTTCAGCTAATCCGCCGCTGAAATCCTCGGATACGATCTCAACACCTGTTCTTTTAATGAAAGGCTTATGATATGCCTCCACTTGGCTCTTGGTGAATGCACCACCCCAAGATACGACCGTCAATTTGTCTTCAGCATAAGCAGAGGCCCCCAACAGCATTCCTGAAATCAACAGCGCCAATGGTGCTTTGGTCATTCGTGACATGTTTTACTCCTTTTGGTTGTTTTTCTGGAGGCATCCGAGTACGGCTGTTGGACACCATTTTTGTTAAAATTAAGTTAACATTAGCATTTAATATATTTTATACAATATTTAATATTAAATTTTTCAGGCGAATCGTTGTAATGAAAAAGGTGATAGATCAATCGATGTCGGCTTTCCTTCGATAAGCTCTAAAAGGAGATCTGCCGTAATCGCCGCTTGAGTTAATCCAAGGTGTTGGTGGCCAAATGCCAGTAATACATTTCCATCCCAAATGCTATCAATAACCGGTAACGAGTCGACTGTTGAAGGCCGATTACCCATCCACTTTTCTCCTTGCTTGAGTGGATTTAACTCCGATTCAAACATCTCATCACCTAACTGAAAAAGCATTTCTGAACGTTTCATATTGGGTGGTGATTCTACATCGGCATACTCAACAGTGCCTGCCAAGCGTAGCCCGCCAGACATCGGAGTCATGATGAATTTTCTATCGGCAGAGCTAATAGGAAATGGCAGTACATCACGCTTGTCATCCACCATTAGGTGATAACCACGCTCGGCTTGAATAGGCACTTTGACTCCGGTTAGCTGCCATATCAAAGGCTTAGAATGTACACCAGCGGCAACGATGATTCGGTCAAATGAATGTGTTTGAGACTCAACCAACACATCACCATTTTTCTCCAACGCAGATACACCTTTTTGTAAAATCTTACCGCCAAGAGCTTCAAAAGCTTCACTTAGCTCAACACAGATCTGATAAGGGTCTAGCGTATGTCCTGTATCGGGAAAAAAGACGCCGACACGAACCTTATGGCTGAGATCAGGTATCCGCTTTCGAATCGCCTCTTGCGTCCAAACTTGATACGCCACACCGTTTTTGGCCAGTGAGTTAAGCGTACTTTGGTAGTCTTTAAACAGTTTCTCGTTTTCAAAAGTGAGCAATGAACCATTCATTTTTATTAGATGCGCTTTTCCGATTGAATCAAGCACGCCACGCCAACTTGCCACTGACCGCTCGTTAAGAGTTTTAATCGCGTTTTTTGCCTGCTCCGCGGCTGATGGCTTTGTTTGTAATAGAAAACGAATCATCCACCCGATAGTGCTTGGAATATCTTGCCAACGGATCGAAACCGGACTTTTGGGATCTAGCAGCATTTTAGGTAATTGTGGAAGCAGCGCTGGCGTTGCAAGAGGGAAGATTTGCTCAGTCGCGATATGACCTGCATTTCCCTTAGAGCATCCATTCCCCACGCCATTGGGATCAAAAATTGTGACTTGATAACCTTGCTGCTGCAACTTCAATCCAATTGATAAGCCAATAATCCCCGCACCTATCACGGCGATCCTTTCCTTTTTTGTTTCATCCTTGACCAACATAAATATGCTCCGAGTCACACTTGAAAACGTAGATTGTATACAATATATTTTACATTACGTTAACATCACTATTGTTTAATTCAACCATTTTTTCAGCAAGGAGCGAAAAATGAGACAAGGAACTTTTTTCTGTATTGATGCCCACACCTGCGGCAACCCAGTTAGGCTGGTCGCAGGCGGTGTGCCTCCACTCGAAGGCAATACCATGAGCGAAAAGCGCCAATACTTTCTTGAGCATTATGATTGGATTCGTCAGGCACTCATGTTTGAGCCTCGCGGACACTCAATGATGTCGGGGTCAGTTGTCTTGCCTCCTTGCAGCGATAACGCAGACGCTTCAATTCTGTTTATTGAAACCAGTGGCTGCTTACCAATGTGTGGCCACGGCACCATTGGAACCGTCACTACCGCTATCGAGAATCGCCTTATCACTCCCAAAAAAGAAGGCCGTTTGATACTTGATGTCCCAGCAGGACAAATCGAAGTGCACTACCAAACAAAAGGTGACAAGGTCACGTCAGTGAGGATATTTAACGTACCAGCTTACCTTGCCCACCAAGACGTAACCGTGGACATAGAGGGCTTAGGTGAGCTCACTGTCGATGTTGCTTATGGCGGAAACTATTACGTAATCCTCGATCCTCAAGAAAACTATGCCGGACTTGAACACTACTCTCCAGATGAAATTTTGATGCTTTCACCAAAAGTTCGCGAAGCGGTATCTCGAGCGGTTGAGTGCGTACATCCAGAAGATCCAACAGTATGCGGTGTTTCTCACGTGCTATGGACCGGAGAGCCCACTCAAGAAAACGCCACCGCTCGAAATGCTGTGTTTTACGGCGACAAAGCGTTGGATCGCTCGCCATGTGGTACGGGTACTAGTGCACGCATGGCGCAATGGCATGCAAGAGGCAAACTCAATCAAGGAGAAGACTTTATTCACGAAAGTATCATCGGCAGCCTATTTCAAGGACGTATAGAAGGCATTACCGAAGTGAATGGCAAAGCCGCTATTTTGCCAAGTATTGAAGGATGGGCACAAGTATACGGTCACAACACAATATGGGTAGACGATGAAGACCCATATGCGTACGGATTTGAAGTGAAGTAATAAGGATAGTAAGGAAGAATGATGAACCCACAAGAACCAACCACTTTTTACGCAGTCAACGCCTTTACTGGTGAGCCTCTACCTATTGCGTTTCCGGTACATGGAGAGCAAGAAGTTAATCAAGCCGCCTCAGCCGCCCAAAACGTTGCGCGTGAGTTTCGCCAACTAAGCAATGCAAAGCGAGCGAGCTTACTTTGCTCTATCGCCTCTGAATTGGAAGTGAAGAGTGAAGAAATCGTTGCTCGTGCTCATTTAGAAACTGCCCTTCCCGAAGCACGTTTAAGCGGTGAAATAGGACGTACAGCGAGCCAATTAAGACTATTTGCCGAGGTTGTGAGCTCGGGTAATCACCATCAAGCAATTTTCGATACGCCAAACCCAGACCGTCAACCACTGCCGAAACCAGATATTCGTCGTCAGCAAATCGCAATTGGCCCTGTCGCCGTGTTTGGTGCGTCTAATTTTCCGCTCGCATTTTCTACGGCAGGTGGTGATACGGCTTCGGCACTGGCAGCTGGCTGTCCTGTGATTGTAAAAGGCCATACCGCCCACCCTGGCACCAGTCAACTTGTTGCAGAGTGTATTGAGGCTGCACTTGAGAAAGAGTGCTTACCGCAAGCCATCTTCACGCTATTGCAAGGCAACAAACGCGCACTTGGCCAAGCACTCGTTACCCATCCAAAAATTAAAGGGGTTGGGTTTACAGGTTCCGTCGGTGGTGGCCGTGCGCTGTTCAATCTAGCTCAGCAAAGACCAGAGCCAATCCCCTTCTATGGTGAACTAGGGGCGATTAATCCAACATTTATTCTCCCTTCAGCCATACGAGCAAACGCCTCATTGGCTGAAGAGTTTGTGGCTTCTATGACTTTGGGCTGTGGACAATTTTGTACAAAACCAGGCGTTGTATTTGTCTTGAATTGCCCAGAAACGCAAGCCTTTATCGAAACCGCTCAAGGGTTAATTCGACAACAATCAACGGCCACTTTGCTAACGCAAGGAATCCGGGAAACGTATGAATCCGAAGTGGATAAGCGAACTTCCGAAACAGGCATTAACGTCACTCGTTCTGAACAAGCAGAAGCGACCAATGTCTCACCAGCACTGTTCGTGACGGACAGTAAAAACTGGCGTAAAAACCCACAATGGGAGGAAGAAATATTTGGTCCTCAATCGTTAATCGTAATCTGTGAAGATTTCGATGACATGTTGAAACTGAGTGATTCACTGACTGGCTCGCTCACCGCAACCCTTCACACTACCGCTGAAGACGAAGAACAAGCGAAGCAACTGCTTCCAAGTTTGGAAGAAATCGCCGGACGCCTTGTATTCAACGGTTGGCCAACTGGCGTCGAGGTTGGTTACGCTATGGTTCATGGTGGACCATATCCGGCTTCAACCAATTCTGCCTCAACATCTGTCGGTGCGGAGGCTATTCATCGTTGGTTGCGTCCGGTCGCTTATCAAGCTTTGCCAGAATCTTTATTGCCGGATTCATTAAAAGCGTCGAACCCACTGGGTATTCAACGCGCCATAGATGGCAGTGTGTCCCAATAAGCCCACCAAATGGCTCAAAAAGGCATCAACTGATGCCTTTTATTTCACTCTACTTCTCAAAACCTTCTTTCCTAGTTGGTTTGTGCCAGAAAAACAATAAACTACTAAAGTAAAATGGATTGGATACAATATTAATTTCACGGGAGACTTCAATGTCACAGAAACCTGTTTTTAAAACGCGCACTCAGCTCGTTGAGGAAGCAATTCGAACTCAGATCTTGAAGGGCGAGTTAAAAACTGGTCAACCTTTACGTCAAGATGCGTTAGCAAAAGAGTTTAATGTTAGCCGAATTCCTGTGCGTGAAGCGTTAGTTCAATTGGAAGCACAAGGACTCGTTAGCTTTGAACCTCACAAAGGTGCGACGGTCACTGAGCTATCTCCAGAGAAAATCAATGAGCTATTTGAACTGCGCGCTGTCGTGGAATGCCACATTTTAGAGCGCGCGATTCAAAATATGACAGACGCTGACCTTGAACGCGCGCGCGAAGTTCGCGAACGTTTCGAGTCAGTAGTGAACAGTGGCGACGAAGTAGAAGAATGGAGCAACTACAACTACGAGTTCCACAAAGCCCTATATGCGCCAGCCAACATGCCTGAAACTATGGACGTCATTTACAACCTGAACACAAAGTGTGACCGATACATACGCATGCAGCTATTGTTTACTACAGGCATTAAAAAGGCAGAAGAAGAGCACTTAAGCTTGTTTGAAATGTGCCAAAATCGCGATATCGAAGGCGCCAAGTACCTACTGAAAAAGCACATTCTAGAAGCAGGCACAGCGATTCGAAACCTGCTGCTTGAAAGGCAAAATATCAGCCAGTAAACGGAATAACGAATAAGGTGATATTCAAGGATGAATGTTGGACCAAAGTTTTTACTTGCAGCGCTACGACAAAAGATTAAAGAAGAAGGGCTTTGCTACAATTCCTTGTCAGAGAAAAGTGGCATCCCTTTATCTAGTATTAAACGCCACCTACATAATCCAGCTTTAGGTTTGGATAAAGTACTTATTTATCTGAACTACCTGAATACCGATCTCATCGAACTCGCAACCTTAGCCAACGAGCTTCAGCACCAAAACGAGCAAATGCTAACAGATGAAGAGAGCGCCCTTTTCGTTGAGCATCCTTATTTACTTGATTTTATTTATATGCTGACTTCTCGTGATATTAAACCGCAAGAGATAGCCCAAACTTACGGACTTTCTGATACAAGCTTACGATTCTATTTGCGTATCGCGGAAATTCTAGGATATGTCGAAAACTTCGGAGACGGCTTGTTTTACCGTTCTGGTCGTCGATTTATTATGGAAGAAGGTACGGCATTAGACACCTTATTCAAAGAGCGATTTCAACAAGATTCGCTTTCTCATGATATCAACCCAGGCGTATGTATAGGTCGCATTAGGCTCACCGAAGAGCAGAAAGTGCAAATAGAGGACGAGCTTTGTAATAAATTAGCGAAACTTAACGCAGTTAACACTTCCAACAATGAAGGTGAACTAACAAATATATTAATGCGCTGCACTCCCGGTGCTCAGATATTTTTCGCTGATGATTTACCTAACATTGACGGAAGCTTATTAAAGCACGTCGCTCAACTCACTAAATTAAGTTAAAGCATCAGATAAATAAATCAAACACCCCCGAGATAACATCATATATCCCTACCAAACTATTGATTCAAAGCGTTTCCTGAATCTAATTCTGATTTTTTATTTAGCAAGCGTCGCTTAGTCAACTAAGAACTTGTCTTAATTTCACACTTATTAATTGTCTTGTTAGCTCTTTTGAAATAGACAGAAAACTTAAGTAATGACTAATTTAGCTTAAGTATAAAAGACAACTTTTTTACGTTATTTACCTCACACTATTTAACTATAAATTTGCAGACGAACAAATTAAATTAATACATTCACCTAGCTAATAAAAACAAAAGCAAAACACATAATTATAATTCTATTATTTATAAGGACATAGAAAAGTGAAATTTAAGTATTCTTTAGCAACGGCAGTCACTCTCGCATTATTACAAGGCTGTGGCGGTGGTGGCGGTGATAGCTCATCACCTACTCCGTCCACTAGCAGTGCAAACGGTCCAACGTGGAAAGTTCATGATTTTAGCCAACCGTCGAAAACGTTTATCAACCAATGTGAAACGCCCCGCGTCGGACTGGACCCATATGACAACTATGCCGCCTATCCAGATAAATTGGGCTCTGCATTACACGAAAAACTCTTTTTAAGAGCTTTTACTAACGAAACGTATCTATGGTATGACGAGGTTCCTGATAATAATCCAGCAAACTACAAAACTGTTACTGATTACTTCAATACGCTGGTCACCTCTGCTACTACCGCGACGGGTAAACCAAAAGATCGCTTCCATTTTACCGTCCCTTATGAGGATGATATGAAATCATCGCAATCCGGTTTAGTTGCTGGATTTGGTTTTAACTGGGCATTCCTACGTGGCGTACAACCTCGAGACGTTCGTATTTCCTACACTGAAGAAGCCTCGCCAGCTGATAGAAGCGGCATTGCTCGTGGTGATAAGCTTCTGAAAATCAATAATATTGATGTGGTTAACACCGGTAGTCAGTCCGACATTGATTTTATTAATAAAACGCTCTTTAACCCTGACATCAATCAAGATTACACCTTCACATTTGAGAGTGTTGGCGGTCTAGAGAAAACCGTGACGCTTACCGCCTCTGATGTCATGACCTCTCCAGTTAAAAATGCCAAAGTGATTACACAAAATGGTATGCGGATCGGCTATCTGCAATACAACTCCTTTGAACCAAGCGCTCAAGCCCCGCTTATTGAGGCGTTCAGTACGCTCTCAGCAGAGAATGTTGACGAGATCGTCGTTGATTTACGTTACAACGGTGGTGGCTTAGTCCTTCAGTCCTCGCAAGTAGGCTACATGCTAAGCGGTGCTGGTCAGAACCGAGTCTTCAGTGAGTTGATTCATAATGACAAAGTGATGCGTACCATTAAAGATGGGGATAACATCTATCGCTTTACGAATCTAGCAATAGACTGGGCAGCACAGAAATATTCGGATCAAGTGCTTCCGACACTGAACAAAAAGCGCGTATATGTGCTGACTTCAGGAGGCACGGCTTCCTCAAGTGAACTGCTAATCAACGCTTTGCGCGGCATTGATGTGGAGGTTATCCAAATAGGTTCAAAAACCACAGGTAAACCGTACGGGTTCTCACCAGAACAAAACTGCGGCACTATGTACTACACTATTCAGTTCAAGTCGGCGAACGAGAAAAAATTTGGCGACTTCGCTGATGGTTTTATTCCTACTCCAAAGAGCCAAATCAATACCGAGCTAGGCTTAGACAATAGAGTGGAAGGTTGCTGGGTCAATGACGACCTAACAAAACCATTAGGCGATCCGTCTGAAGGTATGCTTTCTGCGGCGCTAAACTACATGGAAACAGGAACCTGTCCGCCAGTATCCCCTTTAAGTTTCAACGCCATGCCGCGTAACATTTCATCTCCGGAGTTAAGCGATCTTCGCTCTCCGCTACGAACAGAGGCAATTCATGTTGAGATCAACTAACTTTTTACGAATGCTGATTCGGGTTGCGCTTTTCTTAGGCACTTCGATTTCTTTGATAGGATGCCAAGCTATGTCACAAGAACCCGTTGAAGCATTGAGTAAAAAGAACTCTCCGGAAACAGTCATAGAGATTCAAAACGCGATCGCAGAAATCCAAGGGACACCAGCACCTAGAATCGCAAATAACGTATTTGAATCCTCACCGCATTTGTTGATTGAAAAAGGACGAGTAAAAGGGAACAACAATCAACTGTTGGATGGCAGCTATACGGATCTTCCAGACCAATATACGTTGCAGATAAGAGGTGAAACCTGTGGCTTGTACTATGCCAAAACAGATACTTTTGTCTCTCTCAGTTCACTAGATTGTGAGCCCATCATTAAGTTTTAGATCTCCCAAAATAGAAGCCCGCTGATATCAGCGGGCTTCCTACTTTATTGTTCAGTGTGAAACGGTCAACGTTACTTGAGTTCAATCCATGCTCTGCGCTGTTGCTTATCCATGTATGACCAAGCTACAAAGCGGCTCACTTTCTGCCCTTGACTCATTTCAACCACACGAACGGCTTTCACACCCAATTTTTCAAGCTGCTTACGCATCGGGCGAACGTTGTCTTTTTTGGATATAAGTGTTGTAAACCACAAGACCTGCGCGGCAAAAGCTTGGCTTTCATTCGCCATTTTTCGGATAAACGCCGCTTCTCCGCCTTCACACCACAATTCAGCGTTTTGACCGCCAAAATTCAACGCAGGTTTACTTGTCTTTACTTGTGCGGTTTGAGGTTTTAGCCCTTTCTTGCGCTGGTTTGCTTTTAGATTATCGATTTTACGCTGGCTGCCCATAGCGGCATCTTCCGCCGAACGGTGGAATGGCGGATTACATGTCGTCACATCATAACGATCATTCGGTTGAATGATACCTCGATAAATATTGGCATCATTGTATTGCTGTACCAGTGCAATTTTTCCCGTCAAAACACGATTGTGCTCTACGATCGTTTGAGCCGATTGGATGGATTTTGGATCGACATCGCTGCCCGTATAGTGCCAACCGTATTTTGTTACACCAACAATCGGATAAATACAGTTTGCTCCCACGCCAATGTCCAACGCTTTCACTTTTTGGTGCGCGTACTGACCTTTTACTTCACCATCAAGTAGTTCTGCCACTCGGTGAATGTAATCAGCGCGGCCCGGAATCGGTGGGCAAAGGTAGGTGTCGGGAATGTCCCAGAACTCGATACCATAATACGCAGCAAGCAATGCTTTATTGAGCATTTTAACAGCATTAGGATCAGAGAAGTTTATGGAGTCTTCCCCTTTCGGATTTTTGATAACGAATGGCTTTAACTGTGGTTCACTTTCCACGAGTTTTTTAAAATCGTAACGACCTCGATGAACATTACGCTCATGCAAACCATTCTTCGCTATTTTTATGAACTCGACTTCGCTCTTTCCTGCAGGCTGCGAGGATTTGCGCGCAACTTTGTCTTTAACACGCTTCGGCTTGGCTTTATTCGCGTCTGTATTCTGAGCCGCCTTTGAAGCCTTTGGCTTTGCTTGCTTCGCGTTGTGATTATTGTTCTTCATTCAAATTCGCTTTTAAATCGAGGTAAATCATAAACAAACGAGCATCAAATTCGAGTTGGTGATACTCAGGCTCCATGCAGCAACATAACTGATAGAACGCCTTGTCGTGGTTTTTCTCACGAGTATGTGCCAACTCATGTACCACCAGCATTCTTAATAGTGGCTCGGGCGCATCTTTAAATACATTGGCAATGCGAATCTCGTTTTTCGACTTAAGCTTACCACCATGGTTTCTACTGATTACACTGTGCAAACCAAGCGCATTGTTTACCGCGTGAATTTTCTTATCGTAGACAACTTTACTGATTGGCGCGGCTTTCTTCATGTAGCGATTTTTGATTGCCATGGCGTACTCATAGAGCGCCCTTTCGCTTTTGATTTGGTGCCTATCGGGATAACGCTTTTCGAACCAAGGAACAAACTTGCCACTCGCTATCAATGAGCTCACCTGCTCTACGATGTTTTGTGGGTAGCCTTGAATGTATCGAAGTGACGGATGCATAGAGTTAACGTCTGTTATGACAAAATAAAGGCGCTCAATATACCTGAGATAAAGGACAGTTTCACCTTAGCTTTCGCCTTTCATTTATGGTGAAAGGCCGTTAAACTTCGCCTCCCAATGATAATGGAGAGAAACTCAATGAAACGTGTCGTCCTTTACGTCAAAGACAAATGCCCTCACTGCAAAGATGCTCAACGTTATCTGGATTCGAAAAATATTAACTATCGTTTGTGCAATGCTAAGATGCAACGCGGTCGCAAAGAACTTGATGCGCTTGGTGCTCGTTCAGTGCCAGTTTTAAAAATTGGTGATCGGGTAATGATTGGCTGGAACCCAAAGAACTTCGAGAAGATGTACAAAGGCGACTAGTGCTCGGACGATGAATCTGCGCTGCGTTTAAACGTAGCGCTTGATAAAGTCGATAAACGTTCGATCTGCTATTGATAAATACCCCTGCTTGCGCCAAGCAAGTGCCAGATCCAGCGTAACTGGTGGTTCAAACGGTAAGCCAACAACGCCCGACTCATGTTGAGTCACCAATTCCAGTAACGCGGTAATCGCAAACTCTTGTTTTACAATACTCAAAATCAAAGGCAGTAAGTTGGTCTCGAATGATGACTTCATGGTAAACCCATGCTCCTCACTCACCTGATCCAAAAATTCGCGGTGAAAATAGCCATGCTGAAACATAACCAAATCGTGTTCAAAGAACTCATCAAAAGTAAGAGCGTGTCGCTGGGCTAACTCATGCTCAGGTGAAACAACTGCGACCATTTGGCTAGTAAACAAATGGTCAGTTTCTAGATCATCAGGCACATTATCACAACTGATCACACCAATATCGAGTTGACCATTGAGCAGCATACGACGAATCGATTGAGTTCCAGCTTCGACCAAGGTCAATTTTAACTCAGGGAATTGGCTTTTAAACGCCATCACAATTCGTGGAAAGAAATAACTGCCCATCATTGATGGCGTCCCTAGTCTTACTTCGCCTTTCGCTAAACCTTTCAACTCATCAATCGCGAGCTGCGCGTCGTGCAACTGTTGAATCACCCGCTTAGCATGTACAAATAACGTTTCGCCCTCTTTCGTTAAGCTGATTTTTTTATCATCACGGCGAAATAGGGTAACGCCCAAAGACTGCTCAAACTTTTTGATAGAAATGCTTAATGCGGGCTGGGCAATATGCAGGGCTTTCGCCGCATGGGTAATGTTTCCGTGTTCAGCGACCGCCAGAAAATGTTTAAGTTGTTTCGATTCCATTAGATCAAAAATATATGGTGTCCATATTTTTAATATATTTTTTTAATTTATAACGAACTGATAGATTGATCACAGTCTCTCCATTTGCTCACATTAGGCAGGATTCATGGTCAGTTTTGGCACACCGGAATACAAACGCATTACGCTCTCGCTAGCGCTTGGTTCCTTCTTGGTTTTTTCAAATTTATACCTACTACAGCCAATGCTGCCCACTTTTGCCCAAATTTTTACGATCTCAGAAACGCAAGTGAACTGGTTATTTGCGGCCTCAACACTCGCTCTCTCTTTTAGCCTCGTTCCAATGGCTGTGTTATCAGAATCAGTGGGACGAAAACCAGTCATGATGGCCGGTCTGTTTTCGATTCCTACCCTTTCCGCTTTGATGCTGTTTGGTGACTCATTCCTGTTTTTGGTGGTATGTCGAGCACTGATCGGTGTCGCGCTCGCCGCTTTTGCTGCGGTCGCCGTGGCTTACATGGCAGAAGAGCTCGACAAGCACGCTTTCTCGATGGCAATTGGAACGTACATTGCGGCTAACTCATTAGGCGGTATTGCAGGACGTATTAGCGGCGGCTTATTGGCGGACAATTTCAATGTTGATGTCGCCATTGAAGTTATGATGGTGTTCACTCTTCTTGGTGTCATTGGCGTTCACTATTTATTGCCAACACAGCGCAACTTCACCCCGTCATCAAGCAGCTTGCGCCATCAAAATCGTGCGCTTATTGGTCATTTTAAAAACCAACGCGTATGGTTCGCGATGCTGATAGGAGGACTCAACTTTGCTTTGTTCGTCAACCTTTACTCCGTAATGGGGTTCCGTCTGGTGAGTGAACCTCACAATGTGCCCGTCGGGTTGGCCTCACTGATCTTTATTTGTTACTTGGGAGGAACTTTCTCCTCTCGTTGCGCAGGCCACTGGAGTAAACGTTATTCATCAATCCTCGGCATGTTCTTGGGCGCGATAGTGAGCATGACGGGGATGTGGATTGCGGCGGTTGAAAGCTTGACTGCAATGCTATTTGGGTTGTTGCTGATAAGTTTTGGTGCCTTCTTTACTCATACCCTCGCCTACGGTTGGGTCGGTCAGAATGCCACTCGTGCCAAAGCCACCGCGACAGCGCTCTACTTAGTACACTACTATGTAGGCGGTAGTTTGGGAGGATTCTTACTTCTTTATTGTTGGCAACATGGTGGTTGGTCGAGTGTTCTCATGGGGGGAAGCGCCGTCTACCTAGCGATGTTTGCTGCGATTGCGTATTTGAAACACATTGCCGAAAGAAAGCATACTGACCAAACACCTGACGCTGCGAGTTTAAAGAGTAGCTAAGGTACGCTCATTTGCGTAATACCTCTCTGGTTACTTGGATAACCAACTCTGCTATGCTTGGGCTACTTTAATAAAAACCAGAAAGTCGTATGTCAACGCGTTCAACACAAAACACAGATATCGAAGCGATCACTCAACAGGTCGATCAATGGCTCAACGATGTGGTAATCGGACTCAACCTTTGTCCGTTTGCTGCCAAACCGCAACGTAATAAACAAATCAAAATTTTTGTTAGTGAAGCGACTCAAGAAGAAGCGCTTCTTGAAGATATTTTATTGCAGCTGATTGAGCTGAGTAACACAGAACCCGAACAACTTGAGACCACGTTGGTTGTGGTTCCCAACATGCTACAAGATTTCTGGGACTACAACTTTTGCATAGATTGGGTTGAAGGATTAATTAAGCAGCAAAACTGGGAAGGTATTTTCCAAGTAGCGACTTTCCATCCTGATTACTGTTTTGGCGGCGCAAGGCCTGAAGACGACGAAAACCTGACCAATCGTTCTCCTTACCCGATCTTCCATTTGATTCGCGAAGAGAGTATGGAAAAGGTACTAAAACACTATCCTGATCCTAAATCCATTCCCGATACGAACATCGCTCGTGTTTCCGCCCTTTCAGAGGAAGAACGTAAAAAGCTGTTCCCTTACCTATTTCGTTAAGCACCACCATTCCCCAAAGGCAGATTTATCACCAGTTAGATGCAATGCCCTTGGGGTTCAAAGTGCGGTTTGGTATCATTGCCGCTTCAATCGATTCAATGGAAATTAGAATGCAACTGTCAAAGCTAACCCAAGAGATTTTTGATCACTTATACCGTGATATCACCGAGTTCCGTAGTACGTTCGACTTACCAGTCGCAGACGCTGCAAGCCTTGATGCACAAGCAGATACACTACACACCTCTTTGGCGATCGAAGAGCTAACAGAGCTAGCAGAAGCAGATTGTAAAACTGAGCAAGCAGATGCCATCGTAGACAGCGTGTATGTATTAATGGGCCGTCTCGTTCATCTTGGCCACAGCAAAATAGAAGACAACCTGGCGATCAGCTACTTAATTGATCTTCTATTAAACGTTGCGGTAAACCGTGGTATCGAATTTATTCCTTGCTGGGATGAAGTACATTCAAGCAACATGAGCAAAGTATGCCGTAACGAGCAAGAGTACTCAGAAACAGAAGCATTCTACGCGGAACAAGGCATCAAGTTGATGGCGGTGCAGAAAGGTGAATACATCATCGCGAAATGCGCCGAAGATTTCGTATCGGAAGGTAAAACCATTCGTAAAGGCAAAGTACTCAAATCTGTTTACTACCGCCCTGCAGATCTAAAACCGTTAACTCAATAAGCGTTGAGTTTGGCTATCTCGATTAAAAAAAAACGACCTCAAGTAGGTCGTTTTTTATTGTCCCTAAACATTAATCAAAGATTAAATAAGGTTGCTCATCTACGATGACCTTTTTGACTTGAGTATTGAACACTTCCCCGAGAGCTTCTTCCGTTAGCACAGTATCGGCACTTCCTGATGAGTGCAGCACACCGTTGTTAAGCAGCAATACTTTATCTGCGTGCTTTAATGTGCGATTGAGATCGTGATTAGCAACCAATACTCCAATTCCCTGCGCCGCCATAGTGTTAATCAATTGATAGAGCAGACCCTCTTGCGCAATATCTAACGGTGCTGCTGGCTCATCCAAAATTAAAAACTGCGAAAAAGGATTAATGGTACGCCACACCTGCAAACATACACCTGCTAATCGGACACGCTGCCACTCACCACCGGATAATGTTTGAATACTGCGATGAAGCTTATCTTGCAGTTGTACCAGCTCCACCACCATATTGACAGCATCACGCACTTTGATATCCGCAATCTCAGCACCACTTGGCAGAGATAAAGCGAGATACTGAAACACATCAACATTAAACGCTGGGCGCGATTGCTGACACAAATAACCTCGAACATGAGCTTGCTCTGACAACGGTAAAGTAAGCAAGTTTTTGTTGCCAACGTACACTTCACCACTCATACCGTCTCGGTGACTTAACGTACCAGAAATCGCAGCCAATAAAGTACTCTTACCGGAACCATTAGGCCCAACGATATGTACGATTTCGCCAGCTTTGCATTCAAAAGAAAGAGGCAATAATCGACTACCAACCGACATATGTTTAACGTGCATCATGACTCTTCACCAGCATCCAGATGAAAATAGGTGCGCCAATCGATGTTGTCATGACACCTAAAGGTAACTCTGCGGAGTCCAATAACAGTCTTGCGCCGATGTCAGCAAATACAAGCAACGCAGCACCAGATATTGCAGAAAGTGGCAATAAATAACGGTTTTCAGTACCAAAAGCCAAACGCAACAAGTGCGGCACCACCAAACCAACAAAACTGATGATGCCACCCAAAGCGACTGAGCTACCCACCAAAACAGAAATGGCGAGGATCAATTTCCAACGCATTTGATGCACATCGACACCCAATTGGGTCGCATGAATCTCACCCAGCATCAATTTATCAAGCGACTTGCCTTTACAACATAACCAGATAAGCACCGGTAACATCACCAAAGTAACGGTATGTTGATACCAACTTGCACCGCCAATACTGCCCATTAACCAATACATCAGTTGGCGTAAACTGAGATCATCACTAAAGTAAAATGCCCACGTCACAATCGCGCTCGATAAAATACCCAATGCGACCCCAACCAAAAGCAATCGAGCCGTCGTCAGGTGCATTGCCCTTGCTATCGCCACCAAAACAAACGTGAATACCATCGAGCCAGCAATCGCTGCCAACATAAAAACAATCGGGGTAGGAAGAACAGGTGACGCGAACATGATTAAGACCATTGCTAAGCTTGCGCCACCAGAGATACCAAGCACGCCAGGTTCAGCCAACACGTTCCCAAGCAACACTTGTAACGTCGCGCCAGATACCGCTAACGCAGCACCAATAATTGCCGCAGACACTAACCTCGGTAAACGCAAGTCCACCAATAACTTCTGTTCAAATGCAGATAAGGATTGAAAAGGAGAAAGGAAAATTTCTCCGACCATCAAGTGAATGGCAGAGAGTACAGCGAGCACGATCGACATAACCATCAGGTTACGTTGCCAGCGTCGTTCCTTGTTCAGGATAAGTTGTTGAAAATCCATAGCGGCCGATAAAAACAAACGAGGCTTAACCTTACAGTTAAGCCTCGGTAAATTGCAATTAACTTCTCAAAGCAATGTTGGATTAATCGTAAACCAACTCACCCTCTTCAAAACGGGTTTTCACTTCACAAACCATCAGAGCTGCACGTTGACCTATTGCGACGTGGCGGTTCGGGAAGACAATCGCTTCGTTTTCATTCTTCGCCATTAATGGTTTGTCGCCATCATGACCAAACACTTCGCCGTGAACAAATGAGGTGAAGTTTTCAACATTGTCGTCGAACATAAAGTCAAAGTCTTCGTTCAAACGAACGATTGTGCGACTTACGCGATACTTAATGCATGGTTTTGGTAAGTGTTCTGGCTTCGTTTCCGCAATCAAATTACGTAAAGACAAATCAAACGCGGTCAGTTTATCGAGGTCATTTTCACCGATACGAGCCACACGGCCAAGCTCCATTGTGAGAGCCTGCGCACCAAAATTCTCGGCACTGTACCAGCTAAACGTGCTCGATGGTGAGTTTGACAGGAGCACTGCTTCAATGTGTGCACTGTCCAAGAAATCGATCAATGCCTTGCTGCGCACAGGATGACGAGTCTTAGGACTTACTGCAAACGTATAGTGCTTCGAGCCTCTAATCGCGCAGTGTAAATCAAGGTGCCAGCGTGTTGTCGGGTCGGTATCCTGATAAAAATCTCGAACAAGCAGCTTAAGCGTATCGGCGATAACAAGCTCTTTTGTCTGTTTGTGTTCTTTTTCGTCAAACAGACGGTTGAGATTTTCTTCGAGGAATCGCGTGTGCGCCAGAGTGGATTCTGGGTGAGCGATAATGAACAGACAACGGGTATCGACCGTCTGGAACCCAGATTCTATGTCTTGAATAATGGAATCCACCAGCTCCATCGGTGCGGTTTCATCTCCGTGAACCCCACAAGAGATGATGATGTTCTTCGTATCCTGAGTATAATTCGCAGGGATTACTTCTAATACACCACGCTGATAGAGTTTAAGTTTTACACCGTTAGAAAGCACCTGCTCCGCTGGTGCAACATCAATATGAACATCTAACGTGTCAGTTAAAAACGATTGGCGAAAGAGAGACTTCGTCATGCGTTACTCCTTAATAGCACGGCGGATATGTTAATAAATTGTACAAAGGATTTTTGTTGCTGCGATCTCACTTATGAGTAGAAATCACTATTTCCCTCGAAAATCCGATGCCTTTTCGCGCCAGGCACTCAAATCAAGCATTGAGGCGTTTAATTTTCAAACAATTACAAAGTGTTAGGGCTGTGAACTTTACCACAGCCCTGATTAAGATCATTATGATTTGATCAAATTTTTGTAGCTATAAAGCAGATTATGCATCAACACTGCGAAAAACTTAGCCGCGCTGTGCGAGCAAACGCTCAAACTCATCGACTTTTTCACGCACTAGCTCAACACTCTGCTGCCAAAACGTTGGCTGGGTTAAATCCATCGACAAATGCTTTTCGACGACATCTTCCGCCATCATGCAGCCTGTATCGCGCAGCAAATTGATGTAATCGGTGTAAAACGCTTCGCCTTTGGTTTCTCGCTGTGCATAGATACCCTTGCTAAACAAGAAACCAAATAGGTATGGGTAGTTATAAAAGCTCACGCTATCAATAGAAAAGTGCAGCTTGCTTGCCCAGAAGTACGGATCCGGTTCGCTCATTACGTCGCCATACCATTCTTTCCAAGTTTCTGACATCAACTCACAGAATTCATCTGCGGTTAACTCTCCATCCTGGCGGCGTTCATAAAACGATTTTTCAAACTCGTAGCGAACCGGAATGTTGATCATTAAAGCTAGCGCAGATGACAACTCTTCCCACAACATCTCGAGCTTTTCATCAACGCTCTCAGCTTTCGAAATCAAATGATCACGAACGATGTTTTCTGCAAAGATAGAGGCGGTTTCTGCTAACGTCATTGGGTAGTAAGTTTGGCAAAGTGGCAAATCACGAATAACCCAGTTATGGAACGCATGGCCAAGTTCATGTGCCAGAGTCATAAGGTCTGACCGGCTGCCACTCCAAGTCATAAACACAAGCGGTGTTCGCGTTGCTGGCAGTTTGGTGCAGTATGCGCCAAGACGCTTGTTAGCATTTGGCGCGGCATCAATCCAACCATTTTGTACCATCAAACGGACAAATTCCGACATCTCAGGGTTTACTGTTTCAAATGCTTCACAAATAACCTCAATCGCTTCATCAAAGTCGTAAACCTTCGCTTCACCGCTCAAAGCAGGCATAGCCGCCAGATGATTCCAAGGTTTCATCTCATCCAGACCATGTACTTGCGCCATCAATAAACCCGCTTTCTGACCAATAGCTCGACTGTCTTTGGCTACGGTCATCATCGCATTTAAAGTTTCAGCTTGGATTCGGCTACCATGCAAACTCGGCTCTAGGAAGTGAACTTCACGCTTCGTAGAACGCTTTTTGTTTTCAGTTAAGCGCCATCCTGCTAACGCATTCAAAATCGCAGCGAATGATTCTTGGTGCGTTTGCATTGCATCTTGTACGCCTCGCCACGCGGCTTCTTGACGCTCGAATTCAGAACCATAAAGAATGCTTGCCGCTTGAGAAAACCCAAGCTCTTCACTATTACCATCTGTGTACTCAAGCTTCACTTTCAATGAGCCAGTCAGGTTATCGTATAGGTTACCCCAAGCCGATTTGCCATCCACACTCATCGCAGCCAGTAACTGTTCTTCTGCGTTGCTAAGACGAGTATCCGCCAACTTTCTAGAATTCAAGATAGAAAAAGCTTGCCCACTGATATCAGGATTCTCATGGTCTAACACGCGCAAGATAAACTCTTCGTCGGCATGAGTTAATGTCAAATCAAAGGGACTGAACGCTTGGGAAAGCTCCGAAAAGATGCGGGTCATTTTACCAAGTAACGATTTCGCTTCGGCGTTTGTTGCATCAACAGAAGCATAACAACTCGCAAAATTTGCAACTGTGCCCGCTAAACGACTCGCAGCTTCATTGGTCAAAATCGCATTTTGCATGATCTCTACGTTGCCACAATCTGCTGATTGTTTATTCAAAAGATCAATACATTGTTCTACAAGAGCAATATCGTCTTGAATTCGTGGGTCAGAAAGGTCGTTATAAACGATGGACAAATCCCAACTCGGCGTTGTCATTTCTATATTTCCTTTTTATGTAACTGAGTCAATTTTCGCTTCCTGCACCTAGCAGATGGGCTTCCACTGACATCTTCCGTGACTATGCCCGTAAGCAATATCGTTCTGGGCATTTTAATATTTATAAATTAACGAGTTAAAAGAGGTACGCCAATCGAACGCACCGAGGCGTAAATTTGCTCATCTATGGTAATTGTTAAATGCGTGACAGAAGCGTTTCCTATCGACAACGTCGAATACCACTTTGGGTTACGCCAATCTAACTCCAATACATGAGCAAGAATCATACGAATGACGCCACCATGCGTGACGATAAGTAGATTGTCATTGATATCGTTGATGATTTGAGACCAAACGCGACATATGCGCTCAGAAAATGTGCTTAAGCTCTCAGCATTCGGCAACGTATGTTGTGCTGGCGATTGCCAAAAAGCATCTAGCTTTTTCCACTGCTTAGTGAGCATATCAAAAGGCATACCATCAAAATCACCAAATGCCATCTCTTGTAAAGACTCATCCGTCATTACTGGTAATAATTGCTGTTCAGCAATGATGTTTGCCAGTTCTTGACAGCGTGAAAGCGGAGAAGAAATTATTCCACCCACACCTCGTCCACTCTCGGCCCAAGCCCGAGCAATACTCTCTTGATCAGCAGGCGTAACTTTTACATCTGTTTGGCCATGGAGTCCTGGTGGAGCGTCTACTTTTCCATGACGCACAAGATAGATATTGAGTGTTTTCATTTTGTTCCATCCTACTCTTTAAGAACCAACGGCAAACCAGCAGCAACAAAGGTAACGCGATGGCAAACACTGGCTAGTTTTTGATTCATCCGTCCTGCATTATCCACAAAATAACGACTAACCGCCCCCAAAGGTACAATGCCCATTCCAACCTCGTTAGAGACGAATATTAACGTCGCATCTGAGCCACGTACCACCTGTATAAGCTTTTCAATTTCTGCTTCTAGCTTCTCATTGGAACATTCATCACCTAACTCAAATATCCAATTGTTGAGCCACAAGGTTAAACAGTCGATCAATACAACATCGGTGATAGCGAAATTTGTCAGTAACTCAGATAAATGAAGGGGGCATTCATGCTCTTGCCACTCGCCCCCGCGTTGCTTTTGATGATGCGCTATTCGCTCTCGCATTTCTTGGTCAAATGGCAGCGCGGTTGCAACATAGTGTAATGCTCGCTGAGAAGCGACCGATAATTGCTTAGCTGTTTTTTCTGCCAAATGCGACTTCCCAGAGCGCGCGCCACCGAGTATCAATTGCTTCATGAGGAGTGATACAACCCAATCATAGTGAGATAAATAAGCAGTTCCGACAACTGTTGCGCTGCGCCAAGGCAATCCCCCGTAAAGCCGCCAATTCTCTTGGTTAACCAACGTTTGAACATCAAACGAAATACCACGAGAACAAGCGATATCAAGATCGCATCCGCGATACCAAGCACAAGCAATGTTACGCCACCAGTAAACAACAAAATGGAGACTTCTAGAGAAGACTGGCGACTTGCTAGCGGTTTACTTTTCGACGTATCACTGTCACTGACATAAGGCATGTCATAAATAAGCGTCGCTGCTAGTGCTCGGCTTGCGGTGTAAGCGACGACAATGACCAACCAAAAGTGCGGCAAGTTAGCCAGTTCACTCCAAAAAACATACTTAGCCAATAACGCCATAATGAGAGTGGCGGCACCATAAGTGCCAATACGACTGTCTTTCATAATAGAGAGGCGTCGCTCTACGGTCATGCCACCGCCAATGCCATCCGCCATATCGGTCAAGCCGTCTTCGTGAAAAGCCCCAGTTAACAATAAGCTAAACACCATCGTTAATACTATGGCAACCGACTCTGGGAAAAAAATTGAGGTGAGCGAGAATACCAAAGCGCAAAGTGCTCCAAGCACGAGACCAACTAACGCAAAGTAACGGCCTGCCTGATTCATGCGTTCTTCACTGTAAGGCAACGCTTGGGGCACGGGTAAGCGGCTAAAAAAACTGGTAGCTAATAGAAATAACTCCCACTGGTATCTTAACGATGACGGCGTGACTTTCTCAGAATTATCAGGGACTGACACTATACTGTAACTCCTGCACTCTCGAAGCTCGCCATTTTGTTGTAAAACTGAGCGGCAGCTTTTAACAAGGGTAAGGCAAGAGCGGCTCCTGTTCCCTCCCCTAGCCGTAAACCAAGGTCGAGCAGAGGTTCTGCTTTAAGATGTTCCAATACAAATTTATGTCCATTTTCTTCAGAGCGATGGGCAAACAACATGTATTCACGCGTTTCTTCGTCTAACAACGTCGCAATATAAGCCGCTACCGATACGATAAACCCATCCACTAAAACTGGAGTTTTAAGCCGCTTGGCTTCTAAAAAAGCGCCCACCATTTGTACGATTTCAAAACCCCCAACCTGTGCGAGAATCGCTTTGGTATCAAGACCTCGACATCGGTTTACCCCCTGTGCTACCAGTTTATATTTGCGGCTCAACTGCTGTTGATTGATTCCGGTGCCAACGCCAACACAATAATCAATATCTAATGAGCTCAGCGCCGATAACAGTGCTGAGGCCGAACTGGTATTACCGATGCCCATCTCGCCGAACATTAAGAGGTTTGAACCATGCAAAATGGTATGCTCAGCAATCTTCGCACCATATTCTAAACCTAACGCCACTTGTTCTGGGGACATCGCGGATTGTTTAGAAAAATTAGCCGTACCGTTACCCAACCGTTGTTCAACCAAGTTGGGATGGGATTTAAATTCTGGAACCAGCACATCAATAGGAGCCAACATGCCGCAATCTATTACTTTGAGTTGAATGCCATTAATGTCGCAAAAACAGTTGATGGCTGCGCCGCCAGCGAGAAAGTTAGCCACCATTTGCTGAGTGACTTCGCTTGGCGCAATGCTCACACCCTCCTCTGCAACGCCGTGATCTCCAGCAAATACCAGCATGCTCGGTTTGCAGATAGCGATGGAATCAACTGGCTGAGGTTTATTCTGACTTTGAATAAGAGCTAACTGCAGTGCCACCTTTTCCAATAAGCCTAAAGAACCGACGGGTTTGGTTTTGTTATCTATGCGTGCTTGTATCTCCGCAGCAAAAGAGTCATCCATTTTTTACGTTCCTTTGATGTTGTCTGGGTGAGAGGTGTTCTGTTGTTCAAGAGGTCTTGTTCAGCGACAGTTTTTGCGCGCCCACTATTGTATACACTTGCATCCAATTGGGGCAGCGCTAATCAAGTTTATCTCAGGATAGTCTGCCGAGTTCGCAGAGCGTCTCACCTTTCTTGCACGAGATTATAAGTAACTCGTTGAAATCCGCTACAATAGCTTAGACTATGTTCCCATATAGGAGAAAAGATATGGATAACAACACCTGCGCAATCATCGCCGGTGCAACTGGCTTAGTAGGCTCAAAAGTCATTGCAAACCTCATAAATCAATCAGGTGTTGGAACATTATATTATCTTTCTCGCCGCCCACTCGATGGCGTCCTAGATGTGGACAACAAGCTTATTCCTCTCATTGATGCAGACCTTTCTATCCACCAATGGGATGAGAACCAACCAACACCAACCATCGGCTTTATCTGTTTAGGCACGACCCTTAAGCAAGCAGGCAGTAAGGATAATTTGCGTAGAGTAGATGTTGATCTGGTGTGCAAAGTCGCCCAACAAATGACAACAATCGGAGTCAAACGCCTTGCGGTTGTTTCTAGCCTCGGTGCAAATAGTAAATCGCCATCCCATTACTTAGCTTGTAAAGGACAAATGGAACAACGAATCGAAGCTATGGATTTTGAGGAAATCGTATTTGTTCGCCCAGGCCCGCTTGTTGGTCAACGTCAAAACCCAAGAATGGACGAGAAGTTAGTACAAACTCTGTTTAAGGTAATTCGCCCACTTATGCTAGGCAAACTGTCCAACTTTTTACCTATTCGAGCAGAAGATGTCGCCAAAGCGATGATTTATCAACTTTTCAGTTATCAAGAAGACTCGGTGGTTTACTTACAAAGGAAAGAAATGCGTGAATTACTGCATCACTACGAATAACCATTTTGTACAATTAACGTGCTAATTCACACTCTCACGCGACTTAGATCTCGTTTTTATATTCATTTTAGATCTAGCTAATACCCGTTTGTCATTTTTAAAGTTATATCACGAGCGTTATCTTACGCTCCATAAATAAATCCGTATAAAACCCCGTATAAAAAACAACCGCCACTTCGGCTGGTTGATAAGGTCAAATTATGAATTTTGCAGTGATAGCCTCTCTAGCCGTCTTTGTTGGAATATTGTTCTTTCTATTTAATCAGCAACAAAAGAAACACACTCTTTCACGTCTCGTTTTGATCGGTCTTGTTACCGGTTCTCTTTTTGGTCTTGCTTTGCAACTCATTCACGGTGAAGGCAACAGCGCAATTGCTCAAACACTTGAATGGGTAGGCATTGTAGGCAGTGGCTACGTTGGTCTACTGAAAATGGTCATCATGCCACTAGTATTGGTATCGATGATCTCTGCAGTTGTTAAGTTGGAGAAAGGTGGATCTTTAGGTAAAATTTCTGGCCTGACCATCTCTGTTCTTCTAGTAACGACTGCAATTGCTGCACTTATCGGTATTTTGGTGACAACGACATTTGGCCTGTCAGCAGAAGGGTTAACTGAAGGTGCGCGTGAAACCGCTCGTATCGCCGTTTTAGAAAGCCGTGCCGGTACAGTAAGTGACTTAACTATTCCTCAAATGCTAGTTAGCTTCATTCCAACCAACCCATTTGCTGATCTAACAGGTGCTCGCTCGACATCAATTATCGCTGTTGTGATTTTCGGCGTGTTAACTGGTATCGCCGCTCGTAAAGTGATGATGGAAAAAGCAGAGTTGGAATCACCGATTCGTACTTTCGTAGAAGCTGCTCAATCTATCGTTATGCGACTAGTGAAGATGATCATGGCCCTAACGCCATACGGCATCGCAGCACTGATGGCAAAAGTGGTAGCGACATCAAGCGCAGGCGACATCCTAAACCTACTTGGCTTTATTGTGGCGTCTTATGTTGCTATCGCACTGATGTTTGTTGTTCATGGCGTATTAGTCTCTTTTGTCGGCGTTAGCCCTGCGGAATACTTTAAGAAAATCTGGCCTGTACTGACCTTCGCGTTTACATCTCGTAGCTCAGCAGCAACAATTCCACTAAACGTAGAAGCGCAAATCACGAAGCTTAACGTACCACCAGCGATTGCAAACCTATCAGCATCGTTTGGTGCCACTATCGGCCAAAACGGCTGTGCGGGTATCTATCCTGCAATGCTTGCAGTGATGGTAGCTCCGACAATGGGCATCAACCCACTTGATCTACACTTTATCCTGTCATTGATTGCGATTATCACCATCAGCTCATTTGGTATTGCAGGTGTCGGCGGCGGTGCGACGTTTGCAGCCTTGATTGTTCTTCCTGCAATGGGCTTACCTGTGACCATCGCGGCACTGCTTATCTCTATTGAACCACTGATTGACATGGCACGTACCGCACTAAACGTTTCAGGCTCAATGACTGCGGGTACAATTGCTAGCCGAGTGCTGAAGTCACCAGAAAGTGAAGCAACATTGGAAGAAACACGAGCATAGAACTCAAATTCCTTCCAAAGCGATAAAACATAAAATATCAAGCCGATGGTTCGCCATCGGCTTTTTTCATTTTCAAAAATTCAACTTGCATCTTTCGTTGCTAGTCAAGGCGTTGAATGGTCTAATACTGTCATCGGTTTTGTAAACGGTAAGCAGAATGCACCAAGATAATCAGCCCACTTTTTTCTTCTTTGATTATGAGACATGGGGAACCAACCCCGCGAAAGATCGCCCAAGCCAGTTTGCTGGTGTTCGTACAGATGAAAACTTTAATATCATCGGCGAGCCTTTAGTCATGTACTGCCAGCCACCTGCTGATTATCTTCCGTCTCCTGAAGCTGCGCTTATTACTGGTATTACTCCGCAAAAAACGGTTCAAGAAGGCCTTTCTGAGCCAGAGTTTATCGCTAAGATTCACGCTGAACTCGCGAGACCAAATACCACCAGTTTAGGCTACAACAGCATTCGCTTTGATGACGAAGTGACCCGTTATACTTGTTATCGCAACTTTATCGATCCATACGCATGGAGTTGGCAAAACGGTAACTCGCGTTGGGATTTACTCGATGTACTACGCGCGTGCCATGCCCTTCGCCCAGAAGGCGTAGAATGGCCAGAAAACGAAGATGGCTTCACTAGCTTTAAATTAGAACACTTGTCTGTGGCTAACGGCATAGAACATAGTAACGCGCACGATGCCATGGCAGATGTGATTGCGACTATCGAAATGGCAAAGAAAGTAAAAGCAGCGCAACCAAAATTGTTTGATTACTTTTTTTCTATGCGCCAAAAGCGCAAGCTCAATGATTTAGTCGACATCGTCAACATGACACCGTTGATGCACGTTTCAGGCATGTTAGGGCGCGAATGCCAGTACACTAGCTGGATTGTGCCTGTTGCTTGGCATCCAACCAATAATAATGCCGTTATCACCATCGATTTAGCGAAAGACCCTCAACCTATTCTTGAGCTATCCGCAGAAGAGCTGCACGAAAGACTCTACACTAAGCGCGAAGATCTTGGTGAATTGCTACCAGTGCCAGTTAAACTAGTTCATTTGAACAAATGCCCTATTCTCGCCCCTGCAAAAACGTTAACGGCTGAAAATGCAGAGTCTATTGGCATTGATCGCCAGCAATGTCTCGCTAATCTCGCTTTGTTGCGCCAACATCCTGAAATTAGAGAAAAGCTGATTAGCCTCTTTTCAGTCGAGCGTAAATTCGATAAAAGTGATGACGTCGATACACAGCTTTACGACGGGTTCTTTTCTCCGGCTGATCGCGCAGCTATGGATATCATTCGAGAAACCGACCCGAATAATCTTGCTGCATTAGACATTGAATTTGATGACAAGCGTATTAAACCTCTATTGTTCCGCTATCGTGCGCGTAACTTCCCAGGCACATTAGACGAGCAAGAACAAAGACGCTGGGCACTACACTGTCGAGAAGTGTTTGAAAGCCAAATTGAAGAGTACATGCTGAATTTAGAAAACTTAGTTCACGAACATGAAAGTGACGAAAAGAAGATTGCGATATTAAAATCCGTGTACTGTTATGTAGAGAGCTTAGCTTCCTAACTCCTCCTAATACAAGCGCACCTTATGGTGTGCTTGTTGTTTATATACTGTCAAAATGATTAAAGAACGATTCTTACAACTGATCCAGCTGCTCATTTCAATCTTCCTCATCATGGGAGCACTTGGCATCGGAATTACCATTCAAAAGTTCACTGGCGTTTCCGTTCCAGGAAGTGTCATCGGTATGCTCGTACTGTTTTTCTCCATGACTCTTGGGCTTGTAAAAGTCGACTGGGTCAAACCGGGCGCCACGCTATTTATCCGCTATATGATCTTATTGTTCGTTCCTATTAGCGTCGGATTAATGCAACATTTCGATATGCTACTCGCTAATGCCCTCCCTATCATTGCCAGCGCAGTTGGAGGCTCACTCATTGTACTAGTCAGCCTCGCTTGGCTGCTGGACTACTTGCTAAAGGAGAAACACTGATATGTGGTTAGTTGTTACCATTGCGGTTTTTCTTATCGCTCGCCAAATCGCAATCAAAGTGAACAATCCTCTAGCAAACCCTTTGCTGATCAGTATCGCAGTGCTCATTCCTTTGTTTACTTACTTAAATGTGCCATTTGAAAAGTATTATGCGGATAACGAAGGAATTAGCTTTTTGCTTCAACCTGCTGTAGTTGCTCTGGCTTATCCACTATATGAACAACTACCACAAATTAAAGCAAACTGGCGAATCATCACTTTCGCTTGCACAGTAGGCAGTGTGATGTCGATGATGACAACCACCTTGATCGCAGTCGCTTTCAAAGCAGATATCAGTTTAATCGCAAGTCTAGTGGGTAAATCCGTCACTACGCCAATAGCAATGGAAATTTCGAGTCACCTCGGTGGTGAAGCTGCCGTTGCGGCGATCTTGGTTCTGATTGTTGGTTTATTGGGCGCGATTTTGGCATACCCAATTTACAACTTAATTGGAATTAAACACCCGATTGCACGTGGTCTGACAATGGGTACAGTCTCTCATGCCTTAGGCACCGCTACTTGTGCAGAGAAACAGCCCATAGATGCCGCGTTCTCATCACTCGCATTGGTTTTATGTGGGATCATAACTTCTATTTTGGCTCCAAGTTTTTTTGCTTTGGCGGTCTGGCTATATCAATAGTTAAGCGCTCTCGGTCTGCCCTCCTTCCGGCAGGCCGTAGCCTTTCCGTTTCTTACTTATCCCTTTTCAAAACCCTATCTTATCTATCAAACTCACCCAGTAATATCGTGAAGGGACTTGACTGAGATATACATTCATAGCATTAGCATTCTAGCTGCTACCACTCGCTCTAGATTACGTAAGTATAAAGTAGCATAGCGGTAAAAGTCGCGTTGGTAACATACTCCTGCTCCTTGGTCATATGAATATATACTGATATGGTTAATTGTGAGACGGAGATAACGCTTCACACCTGTGCAATCGAATACATGTGTGAGCTCACTCTAATTATGTAACAGAATTATCAATTGCATTATTTATCGTGATCTAACGCACGGAACATTTCTATCTTTCACATAGAATAACTGTCCATGCAATAACAAGGATTCAACATGAAAAGTCGCATTGAACAGGCGCTAGCAGGCGCTCCAGAAGCACTTTCCAAACAACTTGCTCCTATCATCCAAGCTGATGATTTTGATGCTACGCTTTCAGTTCAACAATTTGAGCAGTTGCTTTCAGCTACCGGTCTATCAGACAAAGAGCTTCGTGTTGCGCTACTTCCTTTTGCCGCAGCGTACTCCTATGCTCCCCTTTCTGACTTTTATGTCGGCGCTATCGTTCGTGGTCTTTCAGGTCGCCTTTACTTCGGTGCCAACATGGAATTCTTTGGTGTACAGTTGGGTCAAACGGTTCACGCAGAGCAGTCTGCGATTAGCCATGCTTGGATGAAAGGCGAACGTGGTGTTAAGGATATCACTATCAACTTCAGCCCATGTGGTCACTGCCGCCAGTTCATGAATGAGTTATCTACCGCAAACGAGCTTAAAATCCAGCTCCCAGAACGCGAAGAAAAGTCACTTCATGAATACCTGCCTGAAGCCTTTGGACCAAACGATCTCGGTATCGAGTCCGGCTTAATGGCAGAAGTTAAACACCAATTCTCATGTGATGATGAAGACGCACTCATCCAAAGTGCAGTTGAAGCGATGAACATGAGCCACTCTCCATACACCAACAACTTGAGTGGTTTAGCATTAGAGATGACTAGCGGCCGTGTATTCCAAGGCGCTTATGCAGAAAATGCAGCGTTTAATCCTAGCTTGCCACCGCTACAAGTTGCGCTAATCCAAGTTTTACTTGCGGGTGAAACCTTTGACAGCATCAAAGCCGCTGCATTGGTAGAAAACTCTGAAGGTAAGATCAGTCACTTAGCCGATACGCAATCAACGTTGGAAGCGTTGAATCCAGATATTCCGCTTAGTTTTGTCAACGTATAAACGACAAATTCAACAAAAAGCTCTACAACATGTAGAGCTTTTTTATTACCTAAAAACCAAAAGCAAACGTTTGCTTTGTCATGAAACTTGAGTATGATCTCCTGCAATTTCTGTCTCATCACTCTATTTTGTAAGGGAACACTATGTTTGGCACTGCAACTAGCGCAAATGCTACCCGTGTATTACTTTTAGGCTCTGGCGAACTCGGTAAAGAAGTCGCCATTGAATGCCAGAGACTTGGTTTAGAAGTGATTGCTTGTGATCGCTATGCCAATGCTCCAGCGATGCAAGTCGCTCACCGTAGTTATGTTATCGACAGGTTAGATGGGAACGCCTTAGAAGAAGTTATTACGAAGGAACAACCTACTTACGTCGTACCAGAAATTGAAGCCATCGCAACCGGCAAACTGGTAGAGCTTGAAGAGAAAGGACTGAATGTTGTTCCAACCGCTAAGGCAACCAGGCTAACAATGAATCGTGAAGGTATCCGACGTTTGGCAGCAGAAGAACTGGAATTGACGACTTCACCTTATCGTTTTGCAGATAACTTTGAAGACTTCAAAGCCGCGGTTGAGCATGTGGGTATTCCGTGCGTGGTGAAGCCTGTGATGAGCTCTTCAGGTAAAGGGCAAAGTGTTATCAAGACCGAAGACGACGTTACAAAAGCATGGGATTACGCTCAGGAAGGCGGGCGTACGGGTGCAGGTCGCGTTATCGTGGAAGGTTTTATCGACTTCGATTACGAAATCACTTTATTGACCATCAGAGCCGTTGACGGTGTGCATTTCTGTGCTCCAATTGGTCATCGTCAGGAAGATGGCGACTACCGCGAATCATGGCAACCGCAAACTATGTCAGAAAACGCAGTAAAAGCAGCTGAATACACGGCTGAGAAAGTGGTAAACGCGCTCGGTGGCTACGGCATCTTTGGTGTAGAGCTATTTGTTAAAGGCGATAAAGTCATTTTCAATGAGGTCTCTCCTCGCCCTCACGATACGGGTATGGTTACAATGATTTCACAGGAAATGTCTGAGTTTGCTCTCCACGTGCGCGCGTTTACCGGAATGCCAATTAATAATATTGTGCAATATGGCCCATCTGCGTCTGCTGTTATTCTTGGACAAGGAACTTCCACAAACATTCGCTTTGAAAACCTAAGCAAAGCTTTAGCTCAACCTCAAACACAAGTTCGTCTATTCGGTAAGCCAGAAATCGATGGCCGCCGCCGTTTAGGTGTTGTCTTTACGCGACGAAAAACCACCGAAGAAGCCGTTCAAGATGCTGTTGAAAGTGCTTCAAAAGTGAATATCATTTATTAAATACGAACCACTCATACAAAAATAGCGCAGCTCAAATTGCTGCGCTATTTCGTGTTCCAAACCGAAGAGAGCCTATTCACTCTCGATTAAGTACACTTCTTCAGAGAAGCGACTTAAGCCTTTTTTCGCAATTTTAGGATGATTTTCGTCAGCTTCATCTACGTTCAAACAAGTAACTTTGTAACCTGAAAATAACTGCTCTATCTCTTCGACCGGCACGCTAAATGGAGGCCCCGCCATCTCTTCTTGAGGATAGTTGAGTGTAACAAGCAAAATACGACCGCCTGGGTTCAGCAGTTGCTTGAGACGCCCTACATACTCCTCTCGCATATCTTGCGGTAAAGCAACCAACGCGGCGCGATCATAAATGATATCGGCTTGAGATACTGGTGCAGTGAAAAAGTCCCCAGTATAAATAGAGAGCTCATCAAATTGATAAAGCTCGTGCATGCCATTAAGAGGCGTTACCGTTGGCGTGTAAAAATGTTCAGCAAAAAAGGCACGCACAGCAATATGGCTTAGCTCAACACCTTCAACCGAATCATGCTTCATCGCTAGCCAAATCAAGTCTTCTGACTTTCCACATAAAGGAACTAACACTTTATCTTCACGCTTTGGATTAGTGTGTTTCCAATATACTGGTAATAGCGGGTTTACATCTTCCAAGTGAAATCCGATCTGATTGCTGGCCCATTTGTTATGCCAAAATTCTTGGTCTCTCATTTTACTTTCTACTTGTCGGCTGTTTTCATTTTGAGAGGTAAGACTAACGTTTTTTTTCAATTTGTCTATGCCGTTCATCTTTGGTTAATACTGCGGTGATAGGATGTAATCGGTCTCATAGGAGACGCGCCTTTATCTGATAATCAGAATAAAGAAAAGAGAAATGGTGATCTAACGCACGATTCTACTTCAAGATAAAACTGAAACCTTGGAATCTTTCGTAATGGCCCCATTTATAAGTTAGTACCTGATTTGCCGAACTTAGCGACCTTTATGTTCCCTATTTTCTAAGTACAAGCAAGTTAAGGAGAGTGAATGAGCTTATTTCTTCGTACTACAGCATTGATGCTTTTGGTACTTAGCCGTGCACCGGCATTTGCCGCACTTCCAATTACCCCTGCGCCTAGTGGCGAACAAAATCGTTCAACCAGCCAAAACGAAGTTTGTTCGAAACTTTTTAAACACAGCCTTAGCGGTTTATATGGCATTCAGTCAATCGACACCACACCAACTCAGCCATATTCTGACTTCGACATCCTTTACAGCAAAGCTCACCAAGCACAATTTGAACTTGAAACTATCTGTAAGAGTACCGCACTTCTTAATGACGCTCAGCCATACTTCGCAGGCGTGAAATCCAAACAACGAGCAGAAGAAAAGATAGCTTTAGAGTTAGATGGGAAAGTTGAACGTATTACTGACCTAGCACGTGCAACGATTGTAGCTGAAGACGTCGCGAGCTTAGTCTCCATTTATGAAACGTTAGAGCGTGAAACAACGATTGTGAAAGTAAAAAATCGATTCAAAAAACCTGGCCCTTCAGGATATAGAGACTTGAACTTGCTCGTTCGTTTACCAAAAACAAACCTAGTAGCCGAAGTTCAACTGCACTTGAAAGCAATCGCAGATGTAAAAAGCGGTCCCGAACACGACCTATACGAAAAAATCCAGAAACTAGAACGTCAAGCGATGTTGGAAAAACGTGAGCTAAGCGAAATAGAGCTTGCCTCTATTCGCAACATGCGTACACAGTCTAAGAACTTGTACCAACAAGCATGGCAACCATACTTAACAACGCATCTAGAAGCGGCGTAACCGATATCATTAAGCGTCTCTCATAAACAGAAAAACCACCGCATTGCGGTGGTTTTCATTTGTATGCACACGAATTTTACGCAAAAAAAGACCACGCCTTAGCGTGATCCATTTATTCGGCTTACTGTACTTTCTTCAGGTTTTCTACACGAGCTTTTAACTTCTGACCCGGGCGAAAAGTCACTACACGTCGAGCAGTAATTGGAATATCTTCACCAGTTTTCGGGTTACGACCAGGTCGTTCATTCTTGTCACGAAGATCAAAGTTACCAAAACCTGACAGTTTTACCTGTTCGCCACTTTCCAGTGCCTTACGAATCTCTTCAAAGAACACTTCCACCGTTTCCTTGGCGTCCCGCTTACTAAATCCTAATTTATCAAACAGGTTTTCTGCCAGTTCGGCTTTTGTGAGCGCCATAAAACTTTCCTCAAAGCTATGTTAAACAATGCTACGTTAGTGTAGCGCCAGAGCAGTTTTACCCTACCAATTCAACAACATATCGGGGTTACATCAGGAAGTGTATGACAAGCTTATGATTTTCGCCAACTTTTTTCTTGGCGAACAAAAGGAATAGCACTACGTAAATTATTGTTAAACGCCAGAAATTTGATATTTTTGTTTTTGTTTCATCTTTATCAGGAAAAACATCCAGATTATAAAACTAAAAGTAGTTTAAATATCAACATTAAACACTATTTAATAAAAATATCAGATATTGGTTATTTAACAGACACTTGACATAGAACTTGTCGTAAATTCAGTGATTTGTATGTAACTCGATACGTAACAATTAGATTAAAAGGTATGACCACCTGTACTTTGCAACTGTGCTTAGAAAGCTTGATTAAACCCACGCTTCTCGCTGTTTAACGATGACGCCATATATAAAGATTGATAATGTGGAAGTTCGTGTATTTCCTCATTAGCTTCTTACACTGCTTCTAGGCGACCATGATTAATCAAATCATAAATATTCTTTTCCCTGTTTTTGCTCTTGTCGGAGTTGGCTATTTGGTCGGTCGTTACATCAAGCCTGACTTTCGCCCAATAAACCGCATTAATATTGAGGTATTTACGCCAGCACTGGTATTTTCGTCACTCGTTAGCATGCCGCTCGATTCAAATCAGGGGCCGCTTCTTTTGGCGGCAATTGTCGCGGTTTTAATTCCCGCACTACTCATGATCCCGGTATGTCGATGGACGTCACTCTCGTTTAAAACCTGGGCGCCACCACATATGTTTCGCAATAGCGGAAATCTAGCTATTCCTTTGTTTACCTATACGTTTGGAGAAATTGCGCTGTCGTCAGCAGTGCTTTTATTTGTCGTGTCAGCATGCTTGCATATCAGCTTAGGCGTAATGCTGCTTAGTCATGGCAACCCTTTTAAGCAAATAGTCAAGATGCCAATCTTTTTAGCAGCGTCGTTGGCTCTGTTTCTCAACGTGTCAAATGTGGGTGCATGGGCGCCTTTATACGAAGCCACGGCTCTACTTGGGCAAGCGGCCGTACCCGTGATGCTTTTATCTCTGGGGGCACAAATGTGTCATTTAAGGTTGGACGGTTTAAAGATTGGTGTGTTGTGTACCGTGCAGTCACTGGCAACTGGTGCTGTCGCTTTTGCACTTATTTATTGGTTAATTCCCCTTCCAACGATGCAATTACAAATGATGGTGCTCTTCACAATGCTGCCGCCAGCCGTCATGAATTACCTATTTGCGGAAAGGCTGAATATAGAACCCATGAAAGTGGCGTCAATGGTACTATTTGGCAACTTTTTCAGCATTCTTACGCTACCTCTTCTGCTTAGCTATACCCTCTCACTCGCTGCCTAACCGCCAACAAGCTATCGTTAGCGTGTATTAGCTGAAAAACAATACGTTCCTAATCTCGGGTAAGGGCCATCCCTAGTTTGGTCTAGTATTTTAAAGTAATGAGGGATGGTGCGAGCAGTAAGGAACTTGAACAACGATAAGGTAATCCTAAAAATAAAAAACCCTGCCAAACTGGCAGGGTTTTCATTTCTTAAGAAGATACGTTACGCGAGATTAGTCACGCAGAGACGCACCAAACTTCTCAGAAACGTGAGCAACGATAGCGTCAACCGCACCAGCGATATCAGCATCTTCAAGCGTACGCTCAAGTGACTGTAGAGTCAGAGCGATTGCTAGGCTCTTCTTACCATCTTCAACGCCTTTACCTACGTAAACGTCGAACAGTTTCGCATCTTTAAGGAACTCGCCACCTTGCTCTAGACAAGCGTTAACGATGTCACCAGATGCAACAGCTTCATCCACTACTACCGCGATATCACGACGGTTTGAAGGGAATTTAGAAAGTGCTACCGCTTCTGGGATCACTTTGCTGTTGATTGCAGACCATTCGATTTCGAATACGATAGTACGACCGTTTAGACCGAACTTACGCTCAAGCTCAGGGTGAACGGTACCGATCACGCCTACTTCTTTGCCGTCTACGATGATTGCCGCAGATTGACCTGGGTGAAGAGCTGGATTAGCTTTTTTGCTTTCAGGTGACAGTGCAGCGAAAGAGTACGCTTTTTCGTTCGCAGATAGCTCTAGAATCGCTTCTAGATCGCCCTTAAGGTCGAAGAAATCAACCGTGTTAGTTTCGATATCCCAATGTTCTTCACCGCGAGTACCAGCAATAACACCTGCAAGCATAGGCTCTTGACGCATGCCGTTTTCTGCAGATTCACATGGGATGAAACGTAGGCCATATTCGAATAGACGAACGCGTGGCTGTTGACGCTTTTGGTTGTGAACAACCGTGTTCAGCAGACCTTGGATAAGACCAAGACGCATTGCTGACATGTCTGCAGAAATTGGGTTTGGAAGCACTAGAGGCTCAACACCAGGTACAACTAGCTTTTGTTGCTCGGGCTCAACGAAGCTGTATGTAATTGCTTCGTGGTAACCACGATCAACAAGAAGATCACGAACGCGTTTCAGTGGAAGATCCGCTTCAACGTGGTTGTGCATCTTAAGTGCTGCTGCTGGGTGTTGGTTAGGAATGTTGTCATAACCGTAGATACGGCCAACTTCTTCAATCAGGTCTTGCTCGATAGCGATATCGAAACGCCATGTTGGCGCTACTGCCATCCAACCTTCTTCTGAAGCTTCAACAGTCAAACCTAGACGCTCTAGGATTTCTACTACGTCGCTATCTGCAATGTGGTGACCTAGCAGGTTGTCTAGCTTAGTACGACGTAGAGCAACTTTGTTTGGCTTAGGTAAGTCTGCTTCAGACTCTACTGCAACAACAGGTGCTACTTCACCGCCACAAATTTCAACAAGAAGCTGTGTTGCACGCTCCATTGCGCTCACTTGTAGTGCGTAATCCACACCACGCTCAAAACGCATTGAAGAGTCAGTGTGCAGACCGTAGCTGCGTGCGCGACCACGGATGTGGTCAGGTGCAAAGAATGCACACTCTAGTAGAACGTCTTTAGTCTCAGTTGTTACACCAGACTCTTCACCACCAAAGATACCTGCGATTGCAAGTGCTTTGTTATGGTCAGCAACTACTAGTGTATCTGCGTTTAGTTCTGCTTCGTTGCCGTCAAGAAGCGTTAGCTTCTCACCTTGCTCAGCCATACGAACTACGATGCCACCTTCGATCTTCGCTAGATCGAATGCGTGCATTGGTTGGCCTTGCTCTAGAAGAACGTAGTTAGTGATGTCTACTACAGGGTCGATAGAGCGAATACCACAACGACGCAGTTTCTCTTGCATCCATAGTGGTGTTTCAGCTTGAACGTTTACGTTCTTAATAACACGACCTAGGTAACGAGGACACGCAGCAGGAGCTTTCACTTCGATAGACACTTTATCGTCGATTGAAGGGGCAACTGCTTCTACTAATGGCTCTGTCACGTCAGCACGGTTTAGTACGCCAACTTCACGAGCTAGACCACGAATGCTGAAACAGTCTGCGCGGTTTGCCGTTAGGTCTACGTCTACTGTTACGTCGTCTAGACCTAGGAATTCACGGAAATCGGTACCGACTACTGCGTCTTCTGCTAGTTCCATGATACCGTCTGACTCAACGTCGATACCTAGTTCAGTGAATGAACAAAGCATGCCGTGAGATGGCTGGCCACGTAGTTTCGCTTTTTTGATTTTGAAATCACCTGGAAGAACAGCACCAACTGTTGCTACTGCTACTTTCAGACCTTGGCGACAGTTAGGTGCGCCACAAACAATGTCTAGAAGCTCTTCTTCACCCACGTCAACTTTAGTTACGCGCAGTTTGTCTGCATCTGGGTGTTGACCACATTCAACAACGTGACCGACTTTAACGCCAGTAAAAGAACCTGCAACAGGAAGAACGTCGTCTACCTCTAGACCGGCCATTGTAATTTGGTGAGTTAGCTCGTCAGTAGTAACCGCAGGGTTTACCCACTCACGAAGCCATGATTCGCTGAATTTCATGTTGATGAACCCTCTGGATTACTTGAACTGTTTTAGGAAACGAAGATCGTTCTCGAAGAACGCACGTAGGTCGTTCACGCCGTAACGAAGCATTGTTAGACGCTCAACACCCATACCGAATGCGAAACCAGAGTATTTTTCAGGATCGATACCTACGCTACGTAGCACGTTCGGGTGAACCATACCGCAGCCTAGTACTTCTAACCATTTACCGTTTTTGCCTTTCACGTCTACTTCAGCTGAAGGCTCAGTGAATGGGAAGTAAGATGGACGGAAACGTACTTCTACTTCTTCTTCGAAGAAGTTACATAGGAAATCGTGCAGGATGCCTTTCAGCTGAGCAAAGTTTACGTTCTCATCAACCAGCATGCCTTCCACTTGGTGGAACATTGGCGTGTGCGTTTGGTCGTAGTCGTTACGGTATACACGGCCTGGTGCGATGAAACGGAATGGTGGTTTACCATTTTCCATCGTACGGATCTGTACGCCTGACGTATGAGTACGAAGCATCAAGTCTGGGTTGAAGAAGAAAGTATCGTGGTCAGTACGCGCTGGGTGATCAGCTGCGATGTTTAGCGCATCGAAGTTGTGGAATGCATCTTCGATCTCTGGTCCAGCCTCGGTGTTAAAACCAAGTTCGCCAAAGAACTTCTCAATACGCTCTACAGTACGAGTTACTGGGTGTAAACCACCGTTTTCAATACGACGACCTGGTAGTGTTACGTCGATTGTTTCTGCTGCTAGTTTTGCTTCAAGCTCAGCACGTTGTAGTGCATCTTTACGAGCTGCGATAGCTTGCTGAACTACGCCTTTCGCTTTATTGATCTCTTGACCAGCTTCACGGCGTTCTTCTGGTGGTAGTTTGCCTAGGCTTTGAAGTTGAGCAGTTAGCTCACCTTTTTTACCCAGATACTGAACACGCACTTCATCAAGTGCGACTAGCGATTCGGCAGCTTCAATTGCAGTGCTCGCGCTAGCAATGATCTCTTCTAGATGTTGCATCGTTTCCTCATCTACCTGTAGGTAGTGTCCATAAGGGAGTGATTGGTTTTTTGATAGCTGTACATAGTAGCCAAACCGGGCACCAATGCCAAATTGAATTACGAAAAGAAGAGGTTATTGAATAAAAAGAGCACAAAAACGTCAAAAATGTCATCTTTAGTTAATCTGCCGTTTAGTTGTGCCCTTTTGTTTTAGAAATAGTATTGAATAGATAGCTCGATAAAATCGTCATCTCTAGCGAAGTAGAGCAAATCATTTGGTGTTTCATTTTTAAACAACCAAGCATCAATTTGCCACTTAACGTGATTCGATATTCGGCTCGATGCTTCTAACTTAGCATTGTAAACATTAGCGTTATCTAAATCCTTCGTGATTCCCATCAATACTTCCGTTCCGTCCTCATCATTGAGCGCCCAACGAATACCTGCAAACACATCATTTTGACCGATAGTTTGTGCGTTGTTCCCACGACTGTCATAGAGGTACTCACCAATAACTCCCACATCCCAAACCGTGTCAAATGCACCGACGAAGGTATACTCAAAACCCGTCACAAGACCGACATGATTATCAGCGCTATCTCGATAAACACTTTCTAGTTTCCATAACCAATCGCCAACAATTCCTTGCACATCCAGACCGACATGACTCATCAGAGCGTAGTAAGGCTTTAATTCTCCGTACTCTAAACGAAAGTAAGGATCCCGGTTTGTTCCATATAAATAGCTTAGGCCTACGTCCCAATCGCCAAGCATTTTCGAATATCGAAAAGCCACATCTACGTGCTTCTCTTCTCTGCTTGATTCATAGATAGCATCATCAGAGACAACGGGTTCGGTTCGCAAGCGGCCTTCTGTACCCGCAAACGTTCGTTCCCTAAAGTAAGGTAACAACATTGCGTGGACGGTGCCCCAGTCTTTGAAAGAGGTAAAATGTAACATCGGCTGACCGAGTTTATCTTCACCATCGACGGCTTCAATGGCATCTGTTTGGTTTACTACATCAACTAAATGGGCTGATTCAGTCACTCCCCAAAAGACCTTACTAATCCCAACTCGAAGCTCATAATCATCCCAATAAGTCAGATAAAGTGCCTCTCGTATGTCGCCATGACTTCGCTCATCGTCTAGACCATCCAGACGATAGAAAGGTGTGAAAGTAAAGTTTGCATCACCATTTTGCATCTCCCAGTAAAATTCTGGCTGCAAAACCAATGACGTTTGCGCTTTGCTCTGACCCTGAGAGCCCGTTTTAAAAAACTGACGATGCTCAATATTGACTTGTCCTGCGAGCTCGACGGCAGTCAGAGGCATCGAGTAAAAAAAGGCTGCTGCACTAAGCAACAACCCAGCATTTAATCGCTTCATTTTTCCTCCACTACCTCACTCGCTTCAACACATTCTTATGAAAGTCATTGTCTTGTAATCCAGTGTTAAAACGCATTTCGCTAGTCGTTAGCTCAGTACTTTTTCCTGTTTGATGGTTTGTCATCGCCATAGTGTGCGCTCGCCAATATTGGTTGAGATATTGCTTGTAATCGGAAAAAGAAAGCGTTTTTAACAAAGAGCCTTTGCGGTCGTAAAACTCAACTTTAAGTGGACGATAATGCGCTTTATCTAACCACACCGTTTGCTTGGTATAACCTGAGTTCTTATCGGTCGGAATTTGCTCTACAACGAAAGCATCTTGCCCGTTTATGCTGTCATCTTTTAGGTAGTTGAAACGGTATTTTTCAATCTCAAAGGAACTGAGATCCTCATACGCGAATTCACTGCCCATAAAAGGACCTGATTTGTTACGCGAGGAAATACGTTTCACACGTTTCAGTGCAGGAAGGTAAAGCCATTGGTCATCGGCACCCACCGTATGAGAATGGTTGAGAAACGCGGTGCCTTTTACATCTCTCGGTTCATCAAATATCGTGAGCCCTTTGTCACCATCGTCATCAACTTCGAGTGATTGTAAGCGCATTAAACGTGTGCTGCTTTCTCCTTGCGCGTTTCGCAGAATCATTTGCATCGTAGCAACAGAATCCCCCCACCCTTCATCACGGGCTTTGCGCTCTTGGGCAATTTCTAGTCCTTTGGCTTCATCCGCCAACACCGCATGACTCATAATAAGCGAGACAGAAAGTACTGATACTTTTACGGCATTTTTTACTAAATTCATGTTCAATCCTTTTATTTCGTTATGACTGAGTAACAGTCTTGGTTTGAGAGTCAATTGATTTAAGCTTATTTCGGCGCTCCACCTCGTCGTAAACGCCTTTGTCAAACAACATCAGTAGAGTCGGTAGGAAGATGAAATCCACAACAAGGGCAATAAAGATGACAATGGCACTCAGCTGTCCCATATCGGCATTTAAACGGAAGCTCGACATCGCCAGAACAGAGAAACCAGCAACAAGCACGACCGTCGTAATCCAGAGTGCGCGCCCCACGGTACGAAAGGCGTAGCGAACCGCTTGCTCCGCACTGTGGCCATCTTTACGAGCGTGTTGATATTTAGAAAGAAAGTGAACGGCGTCATCGACAACAACACCAAGCGTTAATGTCACAACGACAGACAATCCCAAGTTAATCTCGCCAGAAACCAGCGCCCAAATACCAAAACCAATAAGCGCAGGAGCAATATTCGGGACAAGACTAATTAAGCCAAGCTTGAACGAACGCAAGGCAAAGATCAGTAATGCAGAGATTAAGACAAGAGTAATGGGCAAGGTTGACAGCATGCTGGCCATATTCGTTTCACCAATATGCGCAAACATCAATGAAGGACTAGACGCAACAACATCATATTGAGGCGCGTTTTCGTTAAACCATTGGTAAATGCGATTTTCCAAATCAACAAGCTCGACGCTGCCCAAGTTCTCCACGGTGAGAACCATCTTGATCGACGACTTATCTACATTGATTTGGTTGTTCAAATCTAAACCATACGGTAGTGACATTTCATAAAGCAGCAGATATTGAGCCGCTAATTCTCTGTCTTGAGGGAGCGAGTAATAAGCCTGATCATCTCCATGCATGTTCTTGTTTAGGCGCTTATAAACATCGCTCAAGGTCGCAACATGGTCCGTTTCTGGCTGCAACCTTAGCCAGTCAGTAAATTTACCCACGGAATTGAGAAAATTAGGATCGGCAATGCCCTGCGATTCGTTGGTTTTTATCGCGATACTGATGTTCGCCATGCCACTGATTCGATCTTCCATAAAATCAGCCGCTCGGCGAAATTCATTGCTATGGCCAAAGTACTCGACGGATTCATCATTGACTTTATTCAGTGGAATCAAGCTCGCACTCGCGACAATAACAAGCACCGACAACGGCAATAAAGCATGTCGCTTTGACACCACGAAATCTCCTAAATGATCCATAAAGTGCTTTCTTTCATCAGAAGTATCCGACTTCACCGCAACCGGAAGGATATTAAGCAAGGCGGGAAGTAACGTGATGGAAAGGAAACAAGCAACCATGACGCCAAGGGCTGATAGGTTGCCGAAATCTCTCAGGATTGGAGAATCCGACATATTCATCATTAAAAAGCCGATCGCGGTGGTAATGGAGGTAATCAAGATAGGCATGAAATTGAGCGCAATACTTCGCTCAATAGAGTGGGCTTTACTAAAGCCGTTTTGCATAGACTGACGCATTGTCGCGATGATGTGTACACAGTCTGCGACGGCAAGCGTCATCACCAAGGTAGGCACATTAACGGTCGCCGTGCTTAAGAACATACCAGCCCATCCTGACAAGCCCATTGTCACCATAACCGTGCCGATAATAACGATGAGCGTCGCGATGACGCTAAGCAATGAGCGCAACATGATGGTCAGAAACACCAATATCACTAGTAACATAGTAGGCACTAATGTTGCGCTATCATCTTGGGCTGCGGTCATAAACGCGTAGTTCATTGCAATAATACCAGCCTTGTGGAATTCCGTGTCTGGGTACACTTGCTGATAACGCTCAATCATTCCGTTTATGTAAGCAACCACCTCTTGTACTTCAGCAGTTTTATCTATTTCAGGGAGTTGGACCGTAATGTTTACGACCGTGACATCTCCTTTTTCAGAAATCAGTGAACTTTTCAAAACCGGCTCACTCAACGCAATACTTTTGACTTTCTCTATTCGTTGAGGTGTCAATTCATATTCGCTATACAGTAAATCTTCGACAAGAAGATCATCTTCAAACGCTTCGGTATGCTGGTAGTTGGCGAGGGAATCAACGCGGGTGGAGTATGGAACTTGCCACGCCTCGTCAGTGATCTGCTGAATAAGAGATAATGTGCTAGGAGTAAAAACAGTGCCGCTCTTTGGCGCTATAACCAAAGCAAGACCGTCAGATTTTGCAAAGGTGGTTTGAATTTCATCAAACGCAAGTAACTGCTCATTTGTTCCATCAAAGAAGATGTCGTAATCTCCTCTAAAGTAAAGATTTTTTCCTCCAATAGTTGCTATGACAATCAATAAAACGGTAGCAAGCATCACCAATACACTGTAATTCGTTGGTAGCTTACCCCACCCTGAACGGGCGTATTGTTGAACGTTGTGATGTGGCATCACACTCTCCTTTTGTGACGTTTCGTCAAATTTAAAAACTAAAAAAACAGCAAATGCTGTAAATAACCAGACAAACTCGACATGCAAACTTTAGATCGAATGAATTTGGCTACATAAGTTAGTTTTTAGTAACTTCCTATGCTTCTCGTGATCATTGGCTGAACGCCAACCTTCGAGATTTAATGACGATTCGTCACAATAGTGCGATAAAAAAGCCAACCATAACGTCAGATTGACCTTTCCAGTTTATTAGCGATTCACTGACTCTAAATAAGCAAGCTCTTCACTAAATAACTCCTGCTCCACTCGACGCCAGGTTTTACGGTAGTCCCATTCTGTAGATAAAGGCGACCAACCTAAACCATCAAGTAACATATTCGCGTTGTGCAGCACTGAGAATGGGTCTTGAATTCGCTGAATACATCGACTGTTCGATGCATTTTGCGCCAAAGCGTTTGAACCGAAGGCAATAGACCAGTTGGCGAATACAATAGCATCAGAACCAATTGCGGGAGAAAACTTAAGATCACCACATTCTACCGCATTGTTCACCAGCGCATCAGCACCATCTATTACTTGTTCTTCCAAGTTATTCAGTTCATTCACACGTTTAGGTGAAGCCTTCTCTAGAACCCAGGGCGTCTTTGCAACAATCGCACAGGTTGATAGTACTGGCTCCATACGAGCGTAAATACGATAACCTACATGCATCGCAATGATTTTTTCTCTGGTATTGCCATTAAATTTGGCGGTACGTTCGAAAAATATTGCTTCGCTTTTCAGCGAATGAATACAAAGCGCAAGAATCACATCTTCTTTGCTGCAAAAATGATTGTAGATCGTCCCTTTAGAATAAGGGCTTGACGCTGTAAGCTTGTCCATCGTTAAGTTGGCAAAGCCTTGCTCTTGAACTAAAGACTTAGCCAATTGAATAAGCTCTATCTCACGATCAGCAATCGCCTGTTGCTTTTTTGTTAGCCCTGAAGACACACGACATCCGTCTTGCTTGCTATATTTTTTACAGCGAAAGTTAAACATAATCCTTTGATCCGTATACCAACACACTCCCAATAATTGTAACACGATTCTTTAATACAGGAACGCAACTAAAGTTGACGAACCGTCATAAATGACACTTCGTCATAATAGATCAAAAAACAAACATTTCAAGTATGAATTTATAATTAGAAGATAAATAGCTACCAATTATGCATACCCAAGTAGCTACAGGATGCTTGGTTCAACGAGAATGGTTTCTTTGTAGAGGAAGCGAGAGAGGCTTTGGGAGGAACAACGAAGGAAATCAGCATGTTAAAAATAACGAAAGTAGATGCTGAACAGGTATTATTCGAAATAAGCCCAAAACACTTTAAGTCTGAATTAAGAGCAAACACCGCTGAATGCCCTACTTACAAAGTATTTGCTGTCTTAGGCTTTTTCTTTTGCAACGCCCTTTCAGAAACTCTCTTCAAAAAAGGCTCAAAATCTATATAGATAGGCTTGGCTTATCACCTGCAGCTGCGATGGCATAACGAATATCATCAATAAATCGCCCCTCTGTCTCAATAATGCCGTCAGAGAATGTGACTGGCTGATGTGGCCCAGCAAGTAGAACAATATTAGTAAAATCAGAGACATTAAAGTTCTCTGCTACAACATTTTTGGAATGAAAATCGATGACGGTCTTTGCGACTTGATCTTCCAGTAACAAAAGCTGTTCTTCGGTAATTTTCATACGCGCCAAAGCAACGCGAACACACTTATCGTGGGTAGTCGTCTGCTCTTTTATGATTTCTGTATATTTGTCGTTGAGCTTGGAGTTCTCTGCATAGCTATAATATAAAGGCCCGTGCAGCGTTATATTTTTATCTTCATCAACGTAAACGAGATCCAACAACTCTAATGCTTTTAAGTAATCAGACATGCTCTGCTCAGACAAGTCATACTTTTTCTTTAAAATAGAATAACCGTCTTTACCTCGAAGCATTCTCAATTCACGATAAAAGTCGTAAAGGTGAGGGAATTGAAAGAATACCTCATCCTGCGTACGACTAAAGTAATCCTCGTCTTCACCTTGCAATTGATTTGCGAGCTTTTGTAGTTCATCTAACGTGCAATCAACCGCTCTACAATATTCCAGCAACTTATCTAAAGCGAGATTCGTGCTTGTAAGATGTCTCTTAAAGGTAGATAGTGGCATACCCATTTTCTCAGATAGCTCTCGATATGTTAGCCCTTTTGTTTTAATCGCTTGGCGTAATGCGGCTAGCAAGTATTCGGGAGTCAGATCTCTCATCTACAATTCCTTTTGGCAATGTTACAGCTGTATAGTATTTGTAACAATTTAGAACCGCTTGGCAAGGTATAAGTTCATATTTTTATAAGAAAAACATGAATTAATATACTGAAAGTAGAATTCACACAACAAATGAAAAATTCAATATGAATTCAATTTCATTATAGATATAAAATAATATGCAAAATAAAAGTAAAGCAATCACTCTAAATTATCGTGATTAATTTTAATAGTAACGTAAAGTTGAGAATATAAATCTATTCGCTCTGCAAAAATCTAGAATAATTAACCTAAAAGGAACAGAACGGTAAATGCATAATAATTCACCGCTCTCTATTAGCATTTTTGCAATGCTATTCAAGTAGACTAGTCCGCTAGTTTCACTGCAGTACCAAATGCCAAAATTTCCGAAGAGCCATCTACGATTGAGCTTGTGGTAAATCGAATCCCTACAATTGCATCGGCACCTTTAGATTCAGCGTCCGCCACCATGCGCCGTATAGCAATATCACGCGCGTCGGTCATCATTTCCGTGTAACCACGAATTTCGCCGCCAACAATGCTCTTGATACCCGCCATGAGGTCACGGCCAATATGCTTTGATTGAACAACATTACCAGTTACAACCCCTCTGATTTCAGAGATCTGCTGGCCAGGAATGCTTTCGGTCGTTGTGTAGATCATTTTTAATCCCTTATAAACGTAAAAATTTATACCCAAGCTACCTTATAACTAACATAAGATGCTAACCAATAAATTGAGAAGACTGATAAACAATACTCTAAATAGCCAAGCTAAAAGTCATTTGGGTATAAATTTTAGCAATAAAAAAGGAGAGCTAATGCTCTCCTTCTCTTAATCCTAAACTGCTAATTAAAGAGCAGCTTTCGCTTTTTCAACTAGAACTGCAAATGCAGCTTTGTCGAATACTGCGATGTCCGCAAGGATCTTACGGTCGATCTCGATAGATGCTTTCTTAAGACCGTTGATGAAACGGCTGTAAGATAGACCATTTTGACGAGATGCCGCATTGATACGTGCAATCCATAGTTGACGGAATTGACGTTTCTTAGCGCGACGGTCACGGTAAGCGTATTGACCAGCTTTAGTAACTGCTTGGAAAGCTACGCGGTAAACGCGTGAACGCGCACCGTAGTAACCTTTAGCTTGTTTTAGAACTTTCTTATGACGTGCACGAGCTTGTACACCACGTTTTACGCGAGGCATTATGCTTCTCCTAAACTAAACGATTGATAACTAAAAAGAATTAAGCGTATGGCAACATACGGATTACTGCAGCCACTTCACATTTTGGAAGGATTGCATTCGGACGTAGTTGACGCTTGTTCTTAGTAGTACGCTTAGTCAAGATGTGACGTTTTGTAGCGTGCTTGTACTTAATACCACCAGCAGTTTTCTTAAAACGCTTAGCAGCACCTTTGTTGGTTTTCATCTTAGGCATGATGAATAACTCCGCATTGAGTAGGTTTAATAAACAACGTAATTAGGGCGAACAAAACCCAGCCATATGCCTTTATATAAAGGAAAGCGGCTAGGTTTTAATTACTTGATGAGCCGTTAATTACTTCTTTTTAGGGGCTAGCACCATGATCATCTGGCGACCTTCAATCTTCTTAGGGAAAGATTCAACTACAGCAATTTCTGCAGTATCTTCCTTAAGACGATTTAGAACGTCAACACCGATGTCTTGGTGTGCCATCTCTCGGCCACGGAAGCGAATTGTTACTTTCACTTTGTTGCCTTCTTCAAGGAAACGCGTCAGGTTGCGTAGTTTTACCTGATAGTCTCCAATATCAGTTCCAGGACGGAATTTTACTTCCTTGATCTGGACCTGCTTTTGCTTCTTCTTCTGCTCTTTAGCAGTTTTGCTCTTCTCGAAGAGGAACTTACCATAGTCCATCACACGACAAACAGGTGGCTCGGCGTTAGGACTGATCTCAACGAGATCCATACCAGCTTCTTCAGCAGCTGCAATGGCTTCTTGAATCGATACAACACCAACTGATTCACCGTCAGCGCCTGTTAGTCGAACTTCACGAATACCACGAATTTCACCGTTGATACGGTGCGGGTTTTGTTTTACCGGCTGTTGGCCACGTCTTCCGCCTTTAATAGCTTATTCCTCCAGATTGAGCTTACGGCTAGAGATCTCGTCTTGGATGTATGCAATAAAATCATCCACTTTAAATTTACCAAGATCTTTACCTTTACGAGTACGCACTGCAATTTCGCCAGCTTCCATTTCTTGGTCACCAACAACAAGCATATACGGTACACGCTTCAAAGTATGTTCGCGGATTTTAAAGCCAATCTTCTCATTTCTCAAGTCCGCTTTAGCTCTAATTCCACTTTTTTGTAGTTTTTGTACTATTTCTTGAACATAACCTGACTGTTTATCAGTAATGTTCATAAGAACTGCTTGTTCTGGCGCCAACCAAGTTGGGAAGAAACCAGCATATTCTTCGATAAGGATACCGATGAAGCGCTCTAGTGAACCTAGAATCGCACGGTGAATCATTACCGGTACAAGACGTTCATTGTTTTCACCTACATAAGTTGCACCTAAGCGACCTGGTAGGTTGAAGTCTAGCTGGACAGTACCACACTGCCACGCACGGTCTAGACAATCGTATAGTGTGAATTCAATCTTAGGACCGTAGAACGCACCCTCGCCTTCTTGAATTTCGTATGGGATATCCATCGATTCAAGAGACTGCTTCAATGCTTCTTCAGATTGATCCCAGATTTCATCTGAACCTACACGTTTCTCTGGACGAGTAGACAGTTTCACTACGATGTTGTCGAAACCAAATGTTTGGTACGTATCGTACACCATCTTGATACAGTTTGTTACTTCTTCTTGAATTTGGCTCTCAGTACAGAAAATGTGAGCGTCATCCTGAGTAAAGCCACGTACACGCATAATACCGTGTAGTGCACCAGATGGTTCGTTACGGTGACATGAGCCAAACTCAGCCATACGTAGCGGTAGGTCGCGGTACGATTTTAGACCTTGGTTGAAGATCTGTACGTGACCTGGACAGTTCATTGGCTTAATCGCGTATTCACGGTTCTCAGAAGAAGTTGTGAACATTGCATCAGCGTATTTGTCCCAGTGCCCAGAGCGTTCCCAAAGAACACGGTCCATCATAAGTGGACCTTTCACTTCTTGGTAACCGTACTCATCTAGCTTAGCGCGGATGAATACTTCTAGATCACGGAAGATAGACCAACCATTGTGATGCCAGAACACCATACCCGGTGCTTCTTGCTGCATGTGGAATAGGTCTAGTTGCTTACCAATCTTACGGTGATCACGCTTCGCCGCTTCTTCTAGGCGAGTTAGGTGCGCTTTCAGTGCTTTCTTGTCGTGGAAAGCCGTACCGTAGATACGTTGAAGCATTTTGTTGTCGCTGTTACCACGCCAGTAAGCACCTGCAACATTCAGCAAAGTGAAGTGTTGACAGAAGCTCATGTTAGGAACGTGAGGACCACGACACATGTCGATGTATTCTTCATGGTGGTAAAGGCCTGGACGATCATCACGAGATACGTTTTCGTCAAGGATTTCCACTTTGTATGGTTCGCCACGTGATTCAAACGTATCACGCGCTTCCTGCCAGCTTACTTTTTTCTTAACCACTTCGTACTTGGTTTTCGCTAGCTCTTTCATACGCTTTTCAATCTTTTCAAGATCTTCTTGCGTTAGAGATTCGTCTAGGTCGATATCGTAGTAGAAGCCATTGTCGATGGTTGGACCAATCGCCATTTTAGCTTGAGGGTAAAGCTGCTTAAGAGCGTGACCAAGAAGGTGAGCACAAGAGTGACGAACGATTTCTAGACCGTCTACTTCATCTTTAACTGTGATGATTTCAAGGCTTGCGTCTTCTTCAATTAGGTCACACGCATCAACGCGGTTACCGTTTACACGACCAGCGATAGTTGCTTTGGCAAGACCGGGACCGATCGATTGCGCAACTTCCATAGTAGATACTGGGTTGTCAAATTGACGCTGACTGCCGTCAGGAAGAGTAATAATAGGCATGCTATGTCCTTTACAGTGGTGTTGCACACCAAGCAACACATGTTATTCAAATTAGAAGCTATTTGTTGAAAATAGTTGAGAGTCAATAAAGGCCTCTCGGTAACACGAATACCGGACCGTTATCGAAAGTGGGATTGTACCTAGCTCACATTTAGAATGCAAAGCGCGATTTTGTTTTGTCATAAGAACTTAACCGCAGACCCGTCACGACAATCTGATCATGCTTTTTTAAGAGACCGCATAACTTGTAAACGGAATTACCCCTCAATGAACTTACACAACAAATTACAATATTGCCTATTACGTGTGAACCGATACAAAGCTTAACACGCTTGGCGAGAGCTCAACGTGCGATTTAGGTATATAGTTGTTTTATAGAGTAGTTTGTATGTAGGTATTCATCATGGTCTATTTCAAATCGCGCTTTATGGTGCTTCTAAGCACCTCGATATGTTCTTTGCAAGCCTTCGCATCAAGTGACTTATATGGCCCGCTGCGTTCTTACGCACAATCCCCAATGCAAGTGGTTAGTCACACCAACATACTACGTTCAGGACACAGTCTGCCCTCTGGGTTTGTCGAAGCCTATGGTTCGGGAACCGTGGCAAGTGTTTGGGCTCATACTGATGAATACGCACTGGATTATTACCACAATCAAATCGAATTAGGCAGCAAATGGCAAGTCAGCAACCGTTGGCAGTGGGAGCTCAACTATCGATGGGTCTTTGCCGCTGACAACCATTTAGATGGACTGACGAAAAGCTTCCATAAACTTTTCGGTATCGGACAAAATGGGCGGGATAAAGTAGACAGAGATCGTTTTTACATTTCAATGCCGCAATATGATGTGCTTGAAGATGATTTCGAAGGACAAACACTGGCCAATAACCTATCTACTTACTTACAGTATCAAGTGTTCCAAAATGAACATCACGGCCTATCGATTGGCGGCAGTTTGTATTTTAACGATGTGGCTCACGGTACTTTTCAAGGTAGCAGTTTCGAGCAAGGCTTCCAATTAAACTACAGCTACTTAAGTGATGCTCATGCATTTTATTCGATGATTGGCATGACTTTTCGCTCGGATGACCGTGCCTTGCTCGATCTGCCCTATCGACATAATACGATTGCCATTGCGGGTGGGTACCGTTATGCCTTAGAAGATAACCATCACCTGATGTTGGAATATCATTGGTATCAAGGCTCAACAGAAGGGCCCACAGAGTTTGCTGATGCCTCTAATGAACTGGTATTGGGCTATCGATATCTAATGGAAAATTCAGCGCTTGAGTTTTTAGCCGTAGAGAACGCAAGAAACATGGATAACAGTACCGATATCGCTTTCACAATAGGATATCGGTACATATTTTCATCAAGTTGATGAGAGCTATAGATTTAGCGTTGGTGCAACTGCGGCAGCGACTTGAGCATCGGTTGCATTGATCGGCAACGTAAACGAGCGATATTGGTCACCAGCCAAGCTGAGCGAACGGTCAATCTCTGCCAAACAATGCATGACCTGCCCTTCCAGAATAAAAGAGAGCTCAATTTCTTTTGATGAGATAAAGCCGCTGTTACGGAACTCTAGCTCTTGATAAATACCAGAGCGAGAGGCAAACGAGCCACCGCGCAAAAAGCCTTTTTCAACATCGGCTTTAACCATAGTGAAGCCAGCTTGCTCGATCGCTTGAATAACCCGAGATGCTACTGGTAGTGGTTTCACTTCAATATAGTCACGGTCACGCGGGTCAATCGCAAAATCAATATCTAACGTCGTCTCGACCCAAACATGACATTGATTCTTAAGTGCGCTAACCGCAGTAATTGGCGTTTCATCATGCAGTTTTAGCTCAAACGGAACCTGCTTTTCTTCATTAGGTTGAATCACAAAAGGGTCAACTGCTTTCAATTGATCAATAGTGAAGGTTTGGTAACTTACGCTATCATCCACTTCGACTTTCATTTCCGTGTTCAATTTAATCGTAATAGCATCAATTTGTTGTTCGACGTCTCCGCCTTTGATATGAACATGCCCTTTCAGCGTCGCTCCTTGAAACACGCTCATTTCGTCCAAAATGGTATCTACTTTTGCAGAGCCGATCCCCAGTGATGCTTTCAATTTTTTAAACATATTTTTCCTTTTTTAGCGACTTTTCTTCTAATGATCGTTTGTTTACACAATTGTTTTCTGCTGTGCAAGCAATAGACCACAAGAAAATGTTTGAATTCAATCATCAATCCAAATAATGCTCAGCAGCAAGAGTCATTCAGCCCTGCAATAGGATTGTTCGGTCACTAAGCTGTACATTCGTCGAGAAATGTTTGCAATTTGTACCTAAATTAAGCAGTATTTGTATAGTCAAATAAAGGAAAATGATTATGTCTGCACCACTCTACATTCAAATTAAACAATTTATCCTGGATAAAATTGAGGCTGGAGAGTGGGTAGTTGGTCATCGCATCGCCACCGAGATTGAGCTTACCGAGCAATTTGGTGTCAGTAGAATGACAGTGAACAAAGCAATTCGGGATTTAGTTAATGAGGGCCGATTACAACGTCGCCCACGCTTAGGCACGTTCGTGTGTGATCCTAGTGAAAAGTCAGAATCTCCCCTGCTAGACATTCGAAACATTGCCGAAGAAGTCAGCGATAGAGGGCGAAAGTATGGCAGTAAAGTGCTCAAACAGATTGCCATAAAAGCAGATGACAACATTGCGACAAAACTCGGCGTTATGCTAGGCACGACAGTGTTTTACAGTGAAATTATTCACTATGAAGACCAAACGCCGATTCAATTGGAGCTCCGCTGGGTGAATAGCCAATATGCTCCGAGTTATTTAAATCAAGACTTCACACAAATCACTCCAAATCAATACCTGTCAAATAATTGCCCACTCAGCGCGATAGAACATACTGTAGAGGCAATTGTGCCTGAAAGCCGTATTAAGCAAGACTTAAAAATGCAAGCCAATGAACCTTGCCTTCTCTTGAATCGCAGAACGTGGAGCCAAGATAAATTAGTCAGTACCGCCCTACTTTATCACCCTGGTAGCAAATATAAGCTGAGCTCAAAAGTGCTCATTTAAGGACAAGATTTGTCCTCTAGATCTACGTTTTGATCACATTTTAGCAACATCAACCTTGTCAGTGTTCTTATTTTGCTCTATTTATTTGTATATACATTTAATGATACAAATAAACACAGGGACACAAACATGGATTTGCTGATTGAAAACGCACGTCTAGTTACCATGCAATCGGGAGAATGCGGATACCTTCCAACGCCTCCAGCGCGCATTGGTATTCAATCTGGAAAAATCGTTGCGATCAGTACCTGTGCCATTGGTGAAGACGCACCGCAAACCGAGTCTCTGTTGTCTGCCCAACATTACCCTCAGAGTATCGATCTTCAAGGCCAGTTAGTTCTGCCAGGTTTGATCGACTGCCACACTCATCTTATTTACGCGGGCAATCGTGCCAACGAATTTGAAATGCGCTTAAACGGCGTGCCATATCAAGAAATTTCCAAACAAGGCGGCGGGATTCTCTCAACGGTACATGCGACACGCTCTGCAACCGAAGCACAACTAGTTGAGTTAGCGTTACCACGTTTAGATGGGTTACTCGCGAGTGGCGTCACTTCTGTCGAGGTGAAATCTGGCTATGGATTGACACTGAATGATGAAATAAAAATGCTCCGTGCCGCCAAAATGCTAGAGCAAGAGCGCAAAGTTAAAATCACCACTACACTTCTCGCCGCTCACGCTATTCCGCCAGAGTTTCAAGGTCGTGCAGATGATTATATTGAGCACATTTGTCAGGACATAATCCCTGTTGTCGCAAAGGAAGAATTAGCTACGAGTGTCGATGTTTTTTGTGAATCGATTGGTTTCAATCTTGAACAAACAGAAAAAGTGTTTGTAGCTGCAAAACGCCACGGCTTAAAGGTTAAAGGGCATACTGAGCAACTTTCTAATCTCGGTGGTACAGCCCTCACTGCGCAATACAACGGTCTGTCAGCGGATCACATCGAGTTTTTAGATGAGCAAGGTGTTAAAGCACTTGCTCGATCAAACACCGTCGCCACTCTATTGCCTGGCGCTTTTTATTTTCTAAGAGAGACTCAGTTACCACCGATTGAGTTATTGAGAGAGCATAACGTGCCGATGGCAATTGCTACGGACGTCAACCCAGGTACATCACCATTTTCTGATCTCACACTCATGCTGAATATGGCGTGCACGCTATTTCGCCTTACACCGCAAGAAGCACTGCGTGGTGTAACGCAACATGCAGCCAAAGCTCTGGGTTATCAAAACTCACGTGGCGAAATCAAAGTAGGGTTTGATGCGGACTTCTCTATCTGGGATATCGAAAACCCTGCGGATTTAAGCTATCAAGTCGGAGCAAAACGTCTGGTAGGTCGTATAGTAAATGGTGAATACATTTCACACGGAGGCCAATAATATGTCTCAATTCGACCTACACTCTCCCCTATTTCATTGGCAAGGCCGTCATGATGCCGAGGACGGCAAGCTTGGTCAGCGAATTCATCACGTTGTTCAACGCCAAAAAGCAGATGAGTTGAGTGCCGTTGCGCATGGCGTCTCATTACTCGGTTTTGCTACCGACGCTGGCGTTGCGAGAAACAAAGGACGCATTGGCGCGAAAAAAGCGCCAGACTTAATCCGACGAGCACTCGCTAATTTAGCATGGCACCAAGACGCCCCACTATATGACTTAGGTACTGTGGTGTGTGAAGACGACTTACTGGAAGAGAGCCAAGCTCTATGTGCAGCAACCATTTCAAGCGCACTGCCCCATACGCCAGTCATCGTGCTGGGTGGTGGGCATGAGATTGCGTGGGCCTCGTTTTCCGGCTTAGCGGAATATTTTAAAGCGCACCATCCAGAGAAGAAGCCTAAAATCGGCATTATCAATTTCGATGCGCATTTCGATTTGCGCGCATTCGAGAGTAACCTCGCCGACATAAGACCGAGCTCTGGTACACCCTTCAACCAAATTCATCATTTTTGTCAACGTAACGATTGGGACTTTCATTACGCTTGTATTGGTGTAAGCCGCAGTAGCAACACTAAAGCGCTATTTGAAAAAGCAGATGCGTTAAATGTTTGGTATGTAGAGGACAATCAGCTCTGCTACTTAAACCACAGTTATCACTTAACTCAGCTTCAGCATTTTATTGACGACTGTGACCACCTCTATTTGACCATTGATCTGGATGTATTTCCTGCCGCAACCGCACCTGGAGTCAGCGCACCAGCAGCTCGGGGAGTGAGTTACGACACAATTGCCCCCTTTTTAGATCGAATTCTTCATTACAAAAATAAGTTAATGCTGGCTGATATCGCCGAATACAACCCAAATTATGACGTCGATAGTCAAACAGCACGATTAGCTGCCCGTTTGTGTTGGGATATCGCCAACGCAATGGCGGAAAAACAGCACAAACCATAATGCATCCCAGATGCCACTGATTATTACGACCAAGCAAGTACTTGGTCATCACGAGAAACTAAAGGAGTCTGAAATGACACAGCGCCAGGGACAAGATCCACGACTTGATACAAGCAGAACAATTCGTGCACCTCACGGAGATAAACTGCGCGCAAAATCTTGGCTAACCGAAGCCCCTCTTCGTATGCTGATGAACAACCTTGATCCTGATGTTGCAGAACATCCACATTCACTGGTTGTATATGGCGGCATTGGCCGAGCAGCGCGAAACTGGGAATGTTACGACAAGATTGTTGAAGTACTTGAAAGACTCGAAGATGACCAAACGCTTTTAGTTCAATCAGGCAAGCCTGTTGGTGTTTTCCCTACTCATAAAAATGCCCCACGCGTGCTTATCGCAAACTCAAACCTTGTTCCGCATTGGGCAAACTGGGAACACTTCAACGAGCTCGATAAACAAGGCTTGATGATGTACGGCCAAATGACCGCTGGCAGCTGGATATACATTGGCTCGCAAGGTATCGTACAAGGCACATACGAAACGTTCGTATCTGTTGCAAAAAAACACTTTGACGGTGACGCAAATGGCCGTTGGATTCTAACGGGTGGTCTTGGTGGCATGGGTGGTGCTCAACCTCTCGCTGGTACAATGGCGGGCTTCTCCATGATTGCAGTAGAGTGTGATGAATCACGTATCGATTACCGCCTACGTACAGGCTATGTCGATAAGAAAGCGACTTCTTTAGGTGAAGCGCTAGCTATCATTAAAGAGTCAGACACACCAGTATCGATTGGTCTACTAGGTAATGCAGCAGACGTTTTCTCTGAGCTGGTAGAACGTAATATCACGCCTGATGTCGTAACAGACCAAACGTCTGCACACGACCCGCTCAATGGCTATTTACCACAGGGCTGGAGCATGTCTCACGCAGCAGAAATGCGTTTGCAAGATGAAGCAATGGTCGTAAAAGCAGCGAAAAAATCCATGGCTGTGCAAGTTCAAGCGATGTTAGAGCTGCAAAATCGCGGCGCCGCAACACTCGACTACGGTAACAACATCCGCCAGATGGCCTTGGAAGAAGGCGTAGAAAACGCATTTGATTTCCCTGGCTTCGTTCCAGCCTACATTCGTCCTCTATTCTGTGAAGGTATCGGTCCTTTCCGTTGGGCTGCTCTCTCTGGCGATCCTGAGGACATTTATAAAACCGACCAAAAAGTAAAAGAGCTAATTCCAGATAATCCGCACTTACATAACTGGCTAGATATGGCTCGCGAACGCATCCAGTTCCAAGGTTTACCTGCGCGTATTTGCTGGGTTGGTCTTAAAGATCGTGAGCGTCTTGGTCAAGCATTCAACGAAATGGTGAAAAATGGCGAACTTAAGGCGCCCGTTGTCATTGGTCGAGACCACTTAGACTCTGGCTCTGTAGCAAGCCCGAACCGTGAAACCGAAGGTATGATGGACGGATCTGACGCCGTATCAGACTGGCCATTATTAAACGCGCTACTCAACACGGCGGGCGGCGCAACTTGGGTTTCACTACACCACGGTGGTGGCGTAGGTATGGGCTTCTCGCAACACTCAGGTATGGTTATCTGCTGTGACGGCAGTGAAGATGCCTCAGAACGTATTGCCCGCGTGCTGCATAACGACCCAGCAACAGGCGTGATGCGTCATGCTGATGCGGGATACGATATCGCTAAACAATGTGCAGCAGAGCAAGGGCTAGATTTGCCAATGCTCAACGAAGAACTGAAGAAGCTCAAGTAAGGATGAAAGAGATGTTAAATTTAACGCTAAAGCCAGGTCATATTAGCTTAAACGAACTACGCCAAGTGAGCCGTTCACCAGTCAACCTTACTTTGGATCCTGAAGCCATTCCGGCCATTGAAGAAAGCACGCAAGTCGTAGACCGAGTCATCGCGGAAGATAGAACGGTTTACGGAATTAACACTGGTTTTGGGCTATTGGCTAACACACGAATAGCACCAGAAGATTTAGAAACACTTCAACGCAGTATCGTTCTTTCTCATGCGGCAGGTATCGGTGAGTTTATGTCAGATGAAACGGTTCGTCTGATGATGGTATTAAAAATCAATAGTCTGTCTCGTGGCTTTTCTGGGATTCGCCTAAAAGTCATTAATATGCTGACCGACCTAGTCAACGCACAAGTTTACCCTTGCGTACCTAAAAAGGGCTCTGTTGGCGCATCAGGTGACTTAGCTCCTCTAGCCCATATGAGCACAGTATTACTGGGAGAAGGACAAGCTCGCCACAACGGTAATATCATTTCCGGGCAAGAAGCATTAAAAATCGCAGGTCTAGAGCCTATCACTCTGGCGCCAAAAGAAGGCTTAGCGCTACTAAATGGGACTCAGGCATCCACAGCGTTTGCATTGGAAGGCCTGTTTATCGCGGAAGATCTTTTCGCGTCAGCAACCGTTTGTGGTGCAATGTCTGTTGAAGCCGCTCTCGGCAGCCGACGTCCATTCGATCCGCGCATTCACCGTGTACGTGGTCATCGCAGCCAGATGGACGCAGCACTCGCATACCGTCATTTGTTAGACACAACGAGTGAAATAGGTGATTCGCATACTAACTGTGAAAAAGTACAAGACCCGTATTCTTTGCGCTGTCAGCCTCAAGTGATGGGCGCGTGTTTACAGCAAATCCGCAATGCGGCCGAAGTATTACAAGTAGAGGCTAATTCCGTATCAGATAATCCGTTGGTGTTTGCTGAAGATGGTGACATCATCTCTGGCGGTAACTTCCATGCGGAGCCTGTTGCAATGGCAGCCGACAACCTAGCACTTGCGATTGCCGAGATCGGTAGCTTGTCTGAACGTCGTATGGCATTACTTATCGATAGCGCGCTATCAAAACTACCACCTTTCTTAGTCGACAATGGTGGTGTGAACTCTGGTTTCATGATTGCTCAGGTTACCTCTGCTGCGTTAGCAAGTGAAAACAAAACACTCGCTCACCCAGCGTCAGTAGACAGCTTGCCAACATCTGCAAACCAAGAAGATCACGTGTCAATGGCAACATTCGCGGCTCGCAGATTGAAAGAAATGGGCGAAAACACTCGCGGTATTCTGGCGGTAGAATACCTCTCAGCAGCACAAGGCCTAGACTTTAGAGCACCAAACAAGTCCTCTGAGCGTATTGAGATTGCGAAACAAATGTTGCGTGAAAAAGTATCGTTCTACGATAAAGATCGCTACTTTGCTCCAGACATTGAACAGGCAAATACTCTGCTTAAGCTGGCTATCCACAACACGCTCATGCCAGAGAGCTTGTTACCAAGTGTTCAATAACCAAGCATAACTGGCATTTCATCGAATAAACAGATAATGACTTGAAGGCTCTACGTTCAGCGTGGAGCCTTTTTACATACGATTAAACATGTTGATGGCACTATTTATGAACGCCAGTCTACTTTGATGGCTATACTTTAAAAGATAGGCGAGCGAAAAGGTCGTTGTTTATTGTTTTCACAAATAAAAGCGTTGCTAAAGTATGCGTTTTTAACGGTTTATCCGCCGAAATTGTGTCTTATTGTTAGGATACGGTGAAGTTTTCACTGGATGGACCATTGCTACGCAGATATTCGCATATAATCCCACACAGTTTTGGTTACTACGTAAAAATTATGTTTCTAACACCTTATTTTTCAAACACTAATCACCAGTTTCAGTTCACTCGCGAACAAGCAAGCCACTTTGCAAAACGTGTCGCAGGTGACTACAACCCAATTCATGATGAAGACAACAAACGCTTTTGTGTCCCTGGAGATTTACTTTTCGCTGTGCTTCTTAGTAAAGAAGGCGTTAGCCAAAAGATGCGTTTTAACTTCTCTGGCATGGTAAACGATGGTGTAGCACTTCATATTGAAAATAAGTGTGACAAAGAAAGCGCTGTTGTTGACGAGGCAGGTAAAGAATACTTACACATGTCCCGTGAAGGTGAAACTAACCACGATCCGGCATTTATTGAGCATGTAGTGACAAATTACGTGCAATTTTCTGGTATGAACTTCCCTCACATCATGGTTCCTCTTATGGAAGAGAAGCAAATGATGATTAACTGCCAGCGTCCATTAGTTATTTATGAAAGCATGGAAGTCGAATTTTCACGCTTAGACCTTACGCATCCAGAGGTGGATTTCACTGGCGCAACATTCGACGTAGAAGGAAAACGAGGTGTAGTCACCTTAAACTTTGCGTTTAAAGAAGACGGTGAAGTCGTTGGTAAAGGTATTAAGCGCATGGTTGCCAGTGGCTTGAAGCCATATGACCAAGAAGCGGTTGATGACCTTGTACGCCGCTTTAATGAACGTAAGGATGCATTCCTAGCAAAGTTCGTTAAGGCAGCCTAGTCGACTGCCCTATCAGAAGCGCACAAAAAACGTGTTTGACCCGTCCTGATATGGGTTGACACTTTTTAACTAAAACGCTCGATGTACTTCATCGGGCGTTTTGTATTTTAA